>JBEKBL010000211.1:0-4213 GCA_050015415.1 Solirubrobacteraceae bacterium | reverse complement strand
TCCGGCTCGCCCTGACGGCGCCAGTGATCGGTCAGGGCCGCAACCTGCGCCTCATCGACGTAGGCGCCCTGGATCCGCTGTGCGCTCGAGCTGCCGATTGGAGCGAACAGCATGTCCCCCGCCCCCAAGAGCGATTCCGCCCCGTTCTGGTCGAGGATCACGCGCGAATCGATCTGCGAGCTGACCGCGAAGGCGATCCGCGACGGCACGTTGGCCTTGATCATTCCTGTGATCACGTCGACCCGCGGTGACTGGGTCGCGAGCACCAGATGGATCCCCACGGCCCGCGCCTTCTGCGCCAGGCGGATGATCGAGTCCTCGACATCGGCCGGCGCGACCATCATCAGATCGGCGAGCTCGTCGATCACGCAGAGGATGTAGGGCAGCGGCGACTCGCCCCGCCCCGCGCGGTGGCGGTTCAGCTCGATCAGCGAGCGCGTCCGCGCGATCGACATGATTCCGTAGCGCTGCTCCATCTCCCCCACAAGGTTCATCAGCGCGTTCGCCGCCATCCGCGGGCTCGTGATGACCGGAGTCAAGAGGTGCGGTATCGAGTCGTAGTGGTTCAGCTCGACCTGCTTCGGATCGACCAGCACGAGGCGCACTTCGTGTGGGCTTGCGCGCAGCAGGATGCTCGCGAGCATCGAGTTGACGGCCGCCGACTTCCCCGCGCCCGTTGTGCCGGCGACGAGCAGGTGCGGCATCTTCGCGAGGTCCGCGCCGATCGCTCGGCCGGCGACGTCCTTGCCGAGCCAGACCGCCAGCGGCGACCAATCCTCGGGCGGGTCCTGGTAGACGTCGCCGAGACGCACGATCCGCCGCTTCGCGTTTGGTACCTCGACACCGACCGCCTGCTTGCCCGGGATCGGCGCGAGGATTCGCACGTCGGTCGCCGCGAGCGCGTACGCGAGGTCGTCCTTCAGCGCCGCGACCTTGGCGACCTTGATGCCCGGCGCCAGTCGCAGCTCGTAGCGCGTGATGTGCGGTCCGGCGACCGTCCCGACGACGCTCGCCTGCACGCCGAAGTGCCCGAGCGCCTCGACGAGGCGCGCCGCGATCTTCGCCTGCCCGGCGGTGTCCGGACGCGTCTGCTCGGCGCTCGAACGCGTCAGCAGGCTGACCGGCGGCAGCCGCCACTCGAAACTCGGATCGTCGGTCACGGCGGCGCGGAAGCGGCCCTGCGGCGTGAGCTGCCGCGGTTCGCTCGCGTCCACCACCCCGTCTTCTTCGAGGGGCTCCGCCACTTCGGGCTTCGCCGGGAAGATCAGCGGGCCGAACGGCGCGTCGTCGAGCTCGCTCTCGCCCGCACCCGAAAAGTCGAGGTCGCTGCCCGAGAGGGTGAAATCGCTGGGGTCGTTCGCCGGGGCCTCGACATGGGAGGCACGCACGATCACCTCGCGCCCGTCCGCCTCCGGCGGCACGATCGGCTCGCCCTGTCGGGCGGGCTCGTCGCGCAGGCGCGGCTCGCGCGCGCGGCGCAGATCGGTGACCGACATCGTCGGGATGCGCTGCGTCGCGTCGGCGATTCCGCTGCCGGCCGCGCGCAGCATCAGCGCGAGCGAGCCGCCGCTCAGCAGGATCACTCCGGCAATCAGCAGGAACACTGCGAGCAGGTTCGCGCCAAGCGTGCCGACGCTGTGCATCGCGAGCCACAACTCGCCCTGGCCGATGATTCCGCCGCGGTGCTCGAAGAAGCTCTGCTGCCAGTAGCCGTGAGCGCCGCCACGGCCGGCGACGGACAGCGTGTTGGCGGCCAGCGCAAGCGTGCAGGCGGCGAAGAGAAAGATCGGGCTCGCTCGCAGCGGGCGCGGCGAGCCGATGATCGGTCGCATCACGAGCATCGCACCGGCGCCGGCCAGCGCCACAGGTACCCCGTCGCGAACCCTGCCGAAGGTCCATGCAAGCGCCAGCGCGGCCGCATTGCCGGCGCTGCCTCCGTTCCAGTGCGCGTACAGCACGCAGCCCATGAAGACGGCGAGCGCGACCAGGCCGAGCCCGATGACGTCGAGCGAGCGCTGGTCGAATGCGAGTCGAGTTCGCGGCTTTCGCCGCGAACGTCTCCTCGGACCCAGTCTGCGTGTGTTCTTCCGCGGCGTGCTTCTGGCTCGCGTCGACGCGCGCGTTCTCGTCCTCGATCTTGGGGCCATCGCAGCCGCAATTCGACGTGCAGGCGCGGATGCCTTCGAAGGATCGGCGCTTGAACAGCCGCGGGGAGCGAGGCCGCGTTTCAACCGGCAATAAATATCGCCGAGCCGAGGCCCGCGGGGCCGTAACATCGCTTGGGTGATGAGCGATTACGCGCGCGCCCCCCGCGTCCTTGTGGTCGAGGACGATGACGATATCGCCGACGTTCTCGTCCGCTCGCTGCGGCTCGAGGGCTACGACGTTCGGCTGTCAGCCGACGGGGTGGCGGCGCTCGACGACGCGCACGCGTTCCTGCCCGATGTCGTGATTCTCGACCTCGGCCTGCCTCGCATGGACGGTGTCGAGGTCGCCAAGCATCTCCGCGGCGACGACGACGTGCCGATCCTGATGCTCACCGCGCGCGACGCCCTCGAGGCCCGCGTCACCGGCCTCGACGCCGGCGCCGACGACTATCTCGTCAAGCCGTTCGAGCGCCAGGAGCTGCTCGCAAGGATGCGCGCCCTGCTGCGCCGGCGGCCGCCGCGGGGCAGCGCACCGCTGCGCGTAGGCGACCTCTCGCTCAACCCCGATACGCACGAGGTGCGCCGCTCCGAGCGCGACATCGAGCTGACGCAGCGCGAGTTCGAACTGCTCGAGTACCTGATGCGCAACGAGCGCATCGTCATCTCCCGCCAGCGACTGCTCGACGAGGTCTGGGGCTACGACCCGTTCTCGACCACGAACACGATCGAGGTCTTCGTCTCGAATCTCCGCCGCAAGCTCGAAGCCGGCGACGAGCCGCGCCTCCTCCACACGATCCGCGGAGCAGGGTACGTTCTCCGAGCCTAGAGGCGGCCGGACCCGGACGCCGCTGTCGCGGCTGCCGATCCGCCTCAGGCTTGCCGTCAGCGTCGGCGCGGTGACGTTCGCGATGCTGGCGGTGTTCGGCGTCGCGGTGCGCACGCTCACAGAGCACCACCTGCGATCTCACTTCGACTCCCAGGTCACCTCGCAGGCGGAAACGCTCGGCACCACGCTCGCCACGCCGCTGCGCTACAGCATGACCAACGGGGCGCCGAGCGACCTGACGCCTGAACTCGCGTCCGTCGGGGGCGGCGTGGTCCGCCTCTTCGCGGTCGACGGGACCTTCTACGACGAGTCCCAAAATGCGCCAGGTCTCGGCTCGCCGCTGTCGTTGACGGCCCAGAACGGCCCCTACCAGGTCAATGGCTACCGTGTCGTCGAGCTCAAGCTGGTCGCTGGACCCGGGGAGATCTTCCTCATGCAGTACGGCCTGCCGCTGTCGCTGCTCAACTCCGACCTCGCTGGTCTCGACGTGCTGCTGATCCTCGGCGTCCTCGCCGGCACCGCGCTCGCGTTCGCCGGCGGTTGGGTCGTCGCGCGTCGCGCAATCACGCCGATTGCCGAACTGACCGCGGCGGCCAGTGAGATCGAGCGCACGGGTGATCCAACACTGACGCTGCCCGCGCCGACGGCGGACGACGAGGTGGCCGAGCTGACGCGAACCCTGACGACGATGCTCGCTGCGCTGGGGGAGGCCCGTGGGCGCACTGAGGCCGCCCTCGAGCGGCAGCGTGCTTTCGTGGCCGACGCCTCGCACGAGCTGCGCACGCCACTGACGAGCGTCTTGGCGAACCTCGAACTGCTCGAGGTATCCGTCGTCGGGCAGGACCAGGAGCTCGCGCGCTCCGCGCTCCGCTCGACGCAGCGAATGCGCCGCCTGGTCGCCGACCTCCTGCTGCTCGCGCGCTCCGACGTGCAGCAGCCGTCGACGCCGCATCCCGCGGACCTCGCGGAGCTCGTGCTCGCGGCCGCCGCCGAGCTCGAGCCGGCGAGTGAGGATCACGAGCTTGAGCTCGACATCCAGCCGGCGCCGCTCCTGGGCAATCCGGACGACCTCCAGCGCGTCGCGATCAATCTGCTCGAGAACGCGATCCGCCACACGCCACCTGGCACTCATATTCGCGCCAGCACACGCACGCTCGGCGACGGCCGCGTCGAACTCATCGTCGCCGACGACGGGCCGGGCATCGCTCCCGCGGTCAAGAAGCACATGTTCGAGCGCTTC
>JBEKBL010000210.1:0-4216 GCA_050015415.1 Solirubrobacteraceae bacterium | reverse complement strand
CCGCGCCAGCCCGCGCGACCGCACATCGCGACTGCTCGTCCGCCTGACGGACGGCCGCGAGCTGCGCCTGCGCGAGTTCGGTACGAAGCAGGCGGCGTGGGTGAAACTGCTGGAGGAGGACGCGCTCGCGAACGACCCGGCGCTGTCGAGTCTCGGCCCGGACGCGTGGCCCGAGCCGCCGGACGATCTCGCGCAGCGCCTCGCCCAGCCGCGACCGCTCTATGCGTCGCTGCGCGACCAGCACGTGATCGCCGGCATCGGCCGCTCGTGGGTCGACGAGATCCTCTGGACGGCCCGCATCTCGCCGTTCAAGCGCGGCGCCGATCTCGATGCCGCGGAGGTCGAGACGCTGGCCGGCGCGATTCGCACAACGCTCGGTGGCGCGCTCGAACACTACGAGCGGACGCTCACGCTGCCGCTTCCCGACAAGCTGCCGCTGCCGTTGCTCGTCCACCGCCATGCCGGAGAGCCGTGCCCGCGCTGCCAGACGACGCTCGAGTCGGTCAGCTTCGAGGATCACGTGATGAGCTACTGCCCGTTCTGCCAGACCGACGGGCGCGTGCTCAAGGACCGCCGCCTGTCGCGGCTCCTCAAGTAGCCGGCCGCGCGCGGCCGTTAGGATTCGCCGGTGATCGAGTCCGGCGACGTCGCCCCCGATTTCGAGCTGCCCGACCAGGATGGCCAGACGGTCCGTCTGTCGGAATTGCGTGGCAAGCCGGTCGTTCTCTACTTCTATCCCAAGGCCGACACGCCTGGCTGCACGATCCAGGCTTGCGGTGTCCGCGACCACAAGGCGGACTACGCCGCCGCCCACGCCGTCGTGCTCGGCGTCTCGCCAGATCCCGTCAAGGCGATCCGCAAGTTCGCCGACACACACGCGCTTGGGTTCCCGCTGCTGTCCGATCTCGATCACGCCACTGCCGAGGCCTACGGCGTCTGGGTCGAGAAGTCGATGTACGGCCGAACCTATTGGGGTATGCAAAGGGCGACGTTCGTGATCGACGCCGCGGGCGTCGTGCGCCACGTCATCCCGAAGGTCAAGCCGAAGACCCACGACGATGAGGTGCTCGCCGCGCTCACCGAGCTCGACGCAGAGGCCTGAGAGCAGCTACGCGGCGAGCTCGAGTGGCCGCTGCGGCGGGGCGGCCGCGCAGCAGACGCGGTTGCGTCCACCTCGCTTCGCCGCGTAGAGCGCGCGGTCCGCGTGGGCGAGCAGCGCTTCAGCGCCCATTGTCAGCGAGCTGTCGGCGATGCCGATCGAGATCGTCACGGCCGGCGCATCAAGCGGCTCGCGGGCGACCTGCCGGCGCAGGCGCTCGGCGACGCGCTTGGCAGTTCCTCGCGGGCAGTCGACCAGGAGCAGCGCCAGCTCCTCGCCGCCGACCCGCGCAACGGTGTCGATTGACCGCACGCCTGCGACGAGGTCGCCGGCGACCCGCTCGAGGACGGCGTCTCCGGTCGCATGGCCGTGCAAGTCGTTGATCGCCTTGAAGTGGTCGAGATCGCACATCAGCAGCGAGCACGTTCCGCCGCTTCGCACGCAGCGCTCGAGCTCGTTCGCCAGCGCCTGGTCGAAGCTGCGACGGTTGAGCAGTCCGGTGAGCGGATCGCGGCGTGCGAGGCCGGAGAGCTCGAGCATCGTGGCACTCAGCTCGCGCCGAAGCACTGCAACCGTCGCCATCGCGCTTGCCAGCACCAGCGTCGCACTCGTCCACCACGCGATCGCCGAAGCGCCGCTGAGGTGGCGGCTGAACAGCCAGGCGCAGGCGCCCGAGCACGCAACGAGCGATCCGAGCGCGAGCGGGATCGGGAGGAAGCACGCGGCGAACACGACCGGCAGCAGGAACAGCAGGACGTCCCCCGTCGTGCCGGTGTTGCTGACCGCCGCCGTCAGCGTGACGAGCACGGTCACCGTCGCGACAAGCCCGGCGAGTGTCAGCTCAGCGAAAGGCTCGCCCCAGCACCAGGTGATGACGGCCCCGACGAGAGCCATGGCGCAGGCGCTCAGCGGCACGAGGACAGCGTGGTGCGCGCTCGCAGCCCCGGTTGCGCCGGCCCCGGCGAGGGCGGCACTCGCCGCCAGGAGCATCGCCGTAGCGTGTGCGCGCAGCCGCGGGAGGACGAGGTTCATGGGAATCGCATCGGCATTGCCCCGGGGGCGTTCCCAAAGCTTCGACAAATCGCTGAGGCGCAGCGGCTCGGCAATTTCCCGCCGCGCCCATTAGCGTTCAGGCCAACTCCGAGGGCCACATCGCCGATGCGATGAGCTCCGAGACGACAGACACCAAGGAAAGGAGACTGAGATGTCGATGATCACGTTGCCTTCGCTCACCGCTGGGCCGGCGCGCCGCCCCCAGGCCACGCTGACAGCCGGCTTTGGGCCGGCGACGATCGCTCGGCTGCGCGGCGAGCTGGACGAAGACGACGAAGTGCCGTTCGGCGCCGACGACGACGACGACCTGAGTGAGCTCGACGATGTCGACGAGCTAGAGGTCGACGAAGACGACGACGAGCTCGATGACGATGAGTTCGAAGCGGAGGCCGACGTCTAAAGCTCTACTGCAGTCCCGAGCGCGCCTCGCGCACGAGCGTAACCGCCTCGGGAAACACGACCGCCATCACCGAGCGAATCTGCTGCGCCTGTTCCTCCGCGTTGCCCTGGACGTTGACGCGGTTGATCGCCGCGACGGTCATGTCGACCGCCAGCTTGATCGCGTTGTCCGCCCAGGCCAAGCGCTGCTGACCCTGCATCTGCTCCGCGAACTCGCCCATCCGCCGCTGCAACTCGTCGGGGTCGCCGAACAGCCCACCGAAGCCTTCCATCGCCCAAGCCTACCGCGCCCGCTCGCTGCGAAGCGTCCAGTTAGACTGCCGCCATCATGGATGACCGCGAGCGCCAGCTCGAGATAGAGGGCGCTCAGCGCCGGCGCGTCGGCTCGCTCGCGATCGCAGCCGGCGTTCTCTACCTGATCGGGCAGCTGCTCATCCTCGCGTTGATCAGCTCGAAGGAGCCGCAAACCGGGCTGTTGCAGGGCCTCGCGCCGGCGCTCCACGGCGCCAAGGCCGCCGCGATCGACCCGCGCGTGGTCGACGAGCGCTATCTCGACAAGCACGCGGTGCTGAACATCATCGCCTGGATCGTGGCCGCGGCCGGTCTCGCTCTGATGGTCTGGCCGCTCCGCTATCTGCGCGACGCCGAGGTTGCACGGGGCGGCAAAGACTCGAGCATCATGCGCGTCGTCGTCACGTTCGCTCCCCCGACCGTTGCCGTCGCGGCGGTCGTGCTGGCCGTGTCGGACTCGATCGGAGCACACAACCTCGTGACCCATGCGGTGCAGGACACCACTGCATACAACGCCGCGACGGGCGGCGCCTTCCGCGGCGTCTTCGACATCCTCTACCTGCTCGGATACCTGGCGCTCGCGGTGGTCTTCGTGCTGACAGCGCTGCGCGGCATGCGCGCCGGCCTGCTGACCAAGCCGCTCGGCTACCTCGGCATCCTCGGCGGCGTGCTCTTCATCATCCCGATCGTCCCGCTGCCGCTGATTCAGTTCCTCTTCCTGCTCGGGTTCGGCATGCTCCTGCTCGAGGTCGGCGGGATGGTACGGCCGCTGGCCTGGGCTGCAGGCGAGGCGATTCCATGGGTGAACACTCGCCAGCAGCAGCGCTCGAGCGCTCGCGCTGGCGGTGGTGGTCGCGGTGGCGGTGGCGGCGGCGGGCGGCGACGTGATCCGCAGCCGGCGACGCTGGCGCCCGCGCCGACGCCTCCTCCGGCCCCGTCGCCGGCCGCGTCGAAGAAGCGCAAGCGGCGTCGACGCGCCTGAGCACACCTCGCCGGTCGGGAGGCGCGCGGAGGCGCCTGGTCAAAAATTTCCTGTTTTCTCGCTTCTAGCGGGATATGCTCATCCCGTTTCAATGGCGGGTCTCCCGTGGATCCGCGCAACAGAGCCACTCGGCTTGCCCGGGCGGCTTAGGAGAGGAGCAGATATGGAAGGATCAGGCGGCTCATCGTGGAGCCCGGCGAATCCAGCACCTCTGGGTCTCGCAGGGTTCGCGATGACGACGTTTGTTCTCTCGATGTTGAATGCCAACCTGGTGAGTGGTGGGGATACGGGCGTCGTGCTCGGCCTCGCGCTGGCCTACGGCGGCATCGTGCAGCTGCTTGCCGGAATGTGGGAGTTCCGGGCCGGCAACACGTTCGGCGCGGTTGCATTCT
>JBEKBL010000209.1:0-4254 GCA_050015415.1 Solirubrobacteraceae bacterium | reverse complement strand
CAAAACCGGGCAGCTTCTGGCGCCACCCGGCAGGGCCGACGGGCGGCAGTGTATCCATAAATGCGCCGCTCACGCTGTCTTTATCTACCGGACGAACCGGGAACCCAAAGCCGGCCGGAGGTTTGGGCTGGCCCGGCGCCGCTCTTGCCGGCATCGGGATCCGTTACGCTCGACTGCTGCGCCGGCTTCGAGACGGGTTCGCTAGTAGGCGATGGCGCGGATGCGCCGGCCTGGACCTGCCTCGCGTATTCCATCTGGAGAGTTGAGAGGGCGTCGCGCAGTGGGCTGAGCGTCTCGGCGGGCTCGTTCTGCTCGAGGACTGGTAGCAGGGCGCGCGTCGCGTCGATCGCGGTGCGGACCTGGGCCAGGTCGCGCTCCTGCTCGGTGCCGGGTGCGATACCGAGGCGCCGGCCGGCGAGGTTGACCAGCGAGACGGCGGTCTGGACGACCACGTCGAGCGCGGTTATCTGTCGCAGCTGCTCCTCGAGCGCCGCCCGCAGCTCTGCCTCGCTCGGCTCCGGGCCGCTCGTCGTGTCGGGTGGCGGGGTGCTCATGCTGTGACCTCCTCGGCATAGGTGGCACGGGTCTCCCGAACCGTTGTGTCGTAGACCTCGTGAATGCTCGCTCCGGACTCGATCATCGCCCGCTGGCGTTGCGAGCTGTTGCGCTCAGGCAGCACGAGCTCGCCGGCGCCCGGCAGCGTGATATCGAGCTCCGCGCGAAGCGGCGCTGTCCATGCGAGCAGCCGCTCGGCAATCCGCGCAGAGGGGTATTCCTCGCCACATGCCAAATCAAGCTCGCCGCCACAGGCGATCATGCGACCGTCGAGGCCGTGACGAATGGCGCGCCACATGTTCTCCTCGATCAGCCGCCCCGGCGGGTCGACGAAGGGAACACCCTCGTCGACGTCGCGCAGCGCCTGCGCGACGCAGGCAACGATCAGCGCCGCGAGCGCATCGGACTCCGCTGCACTCGGCTGCGCATCGCAGATCCGCACCTCGACCGTGCCGAACGCGAAGTGCGGGCGCACCGACCACCAGACCTGGGTGAACTCGATGATCGACGACGACCGCAGCAGCAGGTCGATGTAGTCGCGGTAGGCCGCCCAGCTGCCGAAGGCGTCGGGCACGCCGCAGCGCGGGAAGCTGCGCGTGAAGATCTGGCTGCGCGTCGAGTGAAGCCCGGCGAGCCGGCCGTCGAGGAACGGCGAGCTGGCCGAGAGGGCGAGCAGCAGCGGCAGGACGGGGCGCAGGCGGTCGCAGACGCGGACCGCGCGATCGCCGTCGTTGACTCCGACATGGACGTGGAGGCTGAAAGTGTTGTTGCGCCAGGCGACGTACTTGAGGCCCTCTTCGACGCGGCGGTAGTGCTCGGTGTCGATTATCGCCTGCTCGCGGTAGTCGGCCCAGGGATGCGTGCCGGTCGCGCCGAGCGCGGCACCGCGCGCAGCCGTGTGGGCGAACAGATCCCGGCGCAGCCCACGCTGGCGCTTGAGGGCGTCGCCGAGATCGCGACCGCGGCCCGAGATGATCTCTATCTCGGAGGCGATCAGCTCCCCGGTGATGTGCTCGTGCAGCCACGGTGAGCGCTCGGCAGCGCTGTCACGCAGCTCGTCAAAGCGCGGCATGAGGTCGAGCGAGGCCGGGTCGAGGATCGCGAACTCCTCCTCCAAGCCCACCGTCAAGTCGCTGGCGGCAGCAAACATCTCCGCCGCACTGTCGAGGTCGATCACGTTCAGGCGAGGTAGAAGTAGAGCGCGTAGAGCAGGTCGACGGCCGGGCTCGAGGTGTGAACGGTGACCTCGGGAGGGACCGTCAAGAGCGCCTCGGAGTAGTTGAAGATGATCTTCACACCGGCCTCGACGAGGTCGTCGGCGAGGGGTTGGGCGGCGATCGTCGGCACGGCCAGAACGCCGACGACGATCTCCTGATCGTCGACCACCGACTGGAGCTCCGAGTTGTGGCGGACTGTGAGCGAGCCGATCGCCTCCCCCACCTTTGCCGGGTCGGGGTCGAAGATCGCGACGACGCGGAAGCCGTGGTCGGCGAAGATCTCCGACGAGGCGATCGCGCGGCCGAGGTGACCGGCGCCGAACAGTGCGATGTTGTGCTGGCCGGCGGTGCGCAGGATCTTGCGGATCTGCGCCACGAGGGAGTCGACGTTGTAGCCGACCCCGCGCTTGCCGAACTTGCCGAAGCCGGAGAGGTCGCGGCGGATCTGCGTCGAGTTGACGTGCGTGTAGCTCGCCAGCTCCTGGGAGGAGATCGTCTCGCGACCCATCTTGCGGGCCTGCGTGAGGATCTGCAGGTAGCGCGAGAGCCGGGCGGCGATTCCTAGCGGAAGCCGTTCTCCCGGGGGCACACCGCCGTCCCCGTTTGTGGAGAGCTCGCCGAGGCTCATCGGCCCGGACTCTAGATCATCCAAGCCGGCGGCCAGCCGTGCTCGCAGCAGATTTTCGTCGAGTGTCAGCTCGAAAAGCTCCTCGCCGTCGAGCGCGACGACGGGAATCCGCTCGAGGAAGCGCCGGAGCAGGCGCTCGTCGCGCTCGATGTTGCGCTCGAGGAGAACGAACGGGAAGTCCTCGCGAACGCGCTCGAGGAGCTCCCGGGCGTCGTCGCAAAGACAGCAGCCGGGCCGGCCGTAGAGCACCACCTGCCTCACCGTAGACGCCCTTCGCCGGTGGCGTAGACGTCGAGGTCGAGGTAGTCCGGGTAGCGGAGCGGCTCGATGTAGCGCGCCGCACTCGCGATCATCGCCGCATTGTCGGTGCAGAGCTCGAGCGGCGGCAGGAACAGATCTACGCCGAGGCTCCTCAGACGGGCACGCAGCACGCCGTTGGCCGCGACGCCGCCACCGAGCGCGACCCGCCGCAGACCGGTTCGCTCGAGCGCGCGCTCGACGCGGCGCACGAGCGCTTCGACGATCGCGCGCTGGTAGGACGCCGCGAGATCGGCGCGCGTCTGCTGATTGTCCGTGTCCACCTCCCGCGTGCGGTAGAGGAGTGAGGTCTTGAGGCCGGCGAACGAGAAGTCCTCGCTGCGGCCGGTGGGGAAGTCGTAGGCTCGCGGGTCGCCCGTCGCGGCGAGTCGCTCGAGCGCGGCGCCGCCCGGGTAGCCGAGTCCGAGCATCCGCGCGCCCTTGTCGAACGCCTCGCCGGCGGCGTCGTCGAGCGTCCGCGCGAGCACCTCGGGCTCGCCATCGTGCGCGCGGACAGCGAGCAGCAGCGTGTGGCCGCCCGAGGCGATCAGCGCGACGAACGGCGGCTCGAAGACGTCCGGGCCGAGGTAGGCGGCGGCGATGTGGCCGGCGAGATGGTCGACCGGCGCGAACGGTAGCTCGCGAGCGGCGGCGATCGCCTTGGCCGTCGAGAAGCCGACCAGCAGCGCGCCGACGAGGCCCGGCCCCCGCGTCGCCGCGACGAGATCGACGTCCTCGATCCGAGCGCCGGCGCGGGCGAACGCGTCGCCGATCACGACGTCGATCAGCTCGACGTGCGCGCGCGCCGCGACCTCGGGGACGACGCCGCCGAAACGCCCGTGCGCCTCCTGCGAGGAAATCACGTTGGCGGCGATCCGGCCGTCGTCGCCGACGAGAGCCGCGCAGGTGTCATCGCAGCTCGTCTCCAGGGCGAGGATCATCGGCGGTGGTTGACCATCGGGTCAGCCGCCGGGACGTCGTCGAGGCGACCCTGGAGCGTCGCCGGCGTGCGCCACATGATCAGCGCGTCCTCGCCGTTGTCCTGGTAGTAGCGTCGCCGCCTGCCGCCGATGCGAAAGCCGTCGCGCGTATAGAGGCTTATCGCCTCCTGGTTTGACTGGCGAACCTCGAGCGTGAAGCGCGCCTGCCCACCCTCGGCACGGGCGTAGAGCTCGGCGAGGAGCGCCGAGGCGATCCCCTGGCGGCGCTTGTCGGGGTCGACAGCGACGTTCATGATGTGCCAGTCGAGGTCGTGCCGGGCGCAGATCACGTAGCCGCAGAGCTCGCCGTCGCGAAGGCCCGCGAGGCAGATGCCGGTCGGCTTCGAGACCTCGAGGACGAACATCGCGAGCGACCACGGCGTCGGGAATGCGCGCCGCTCGATGTCGATCACGGCCGGCATGTCGCTGTAAGCCAGCGGCCGGATCTCGACGCCTGTCGCCGAGGCGCTCACCGCTTGGCCTCGAGGTTCCGCTCGGCGTCGGGCCGGCGGAGGTAGAGCGGAGTCGCCGCCGTGCCCGGGCTCCGCGCCGCGAGGCGGCAGATCGCGCCGCCGCG
>JBEKBL010000208.1:0-4264 GCA_050015415.1 Solirubrobacteraceae bacterium | reverse complement strand
GGGCGTTTCAGCTCCGCGACCACCTGTCCGCCTACGATGCCGCTTACGTGGCGCTCGCCGAAGCACTCGAGTGCGCTCTCGTCACCCGCGACGCCCGACTGGCTCGCGCGAGCGGGCACGCTGCACAGATCGTCGTGCTGTGAGGAGCTGACGGCTAGGGCGAGGTCAGCGGCGTGGGGTGCGTCGGATGGTCCTTGTGTCGCGGGTTGGGGAAGCCGATACTGCTGGAAGCGATGGTCGAGTCCGATCAAACCCCACCGCGGCGTGGGCGACGCGGTATGGCGCTCGGGCGGCGGGATCTCATAAACCTCGTGCTGCTGCTGGCGATCGTCGGCGTGGTCGCCTCGCGGCTGATCCACAGCGGCTCGTCGGGACCGCGGGCTCCGGGCGGCTCGGTGGCGACGCAGACCTCCGCGTACGCGGGCCTCTCGGTCGGGAATCCCAAGCAGGCGCCGGCGCTCTCGCTGCCGAACTACCTCGGCGGCGGGCCGGTCAACATCACGAGCTACCGCGGCAAGGCCGTGCTCGTCACGTTCCTCTACACGCACTGTCCCGACCTCTGCCCGCTGATGACCTCAAAGCTCCACACCGCGCTCGGCGAGATGTCGGCCAGCGAGCGGGCGCAGGTGCAGATAATCGCCGTGTCGGTCGACCCGCGGGGCGATACGCCGGCCACGGTCGCGCAGTTCCTGGCGGACCACGGCATGACGGGCAAGATGAAGTACCTGATCGGGTCCGCGAGCGCGCTCGCGGCGGTCTGGCAGAAGTGGGGCATCGGATCCCGGCGCGAAGTCGCCGACCCGGCGCTCGTCGCGCACACGGCGCTCGTCTACGGCATCACCGGCAAGGGCAGGATCGTCACGATCTACCCGTCGACGTTCAAGCCGAGCCAGGTCGTGCACGACGTGCCGATCCTTGCCGCCAGCTGAAGCGGGGCCGTTTTGGGGTCCGGAATGGCGGCGGGCGCGGCGGATGGCCCGATGAAGAGCCGTCATAAAGCCGCAATTTCCGCAAATCGCGGCAGGTTTATGACAAGTCCGTCCCGGCCGGCTGCTAGCGTGCGCCAACTTGCCGAATCCCTGGCTGGGTGCCAGGGGACCGGGGACCCAGAAGGTTGGGGCGAATCTCGTGCGTAGCCACGAGTAGCGCCGTCGCTTAGCGCGAGCCCGTCAGCTAACTCGGTAGGCAGCGAAAACGAGGCCGTTTATGCAAGCCACCCCTGAGAGGTGCTTGAGCATGCGCGCGTATTCACGCGGGTTCGACGGGTGATCGGTGCGCTTGCACGCACTTCAGGTGCGCTTGCGAAATGCCGAATAGACCGGTGGGCGCATGTTCTTGCGCCGGCGCGCGAGGTCTTTGCGTGCTGTCCATCGGAGACACGCGGCGGGGGCAGCCGAATTGAATCTGACGCTTAGAGCGGCCGCAGGAAGCCGAAGCCACGTCGAGCGACGCGCACTGTCTGGCGGGCGCCGGCTGCGCCTCGGCGCGCTCGCGCTGAGCGTCGTGCTCGTGTGTGGCGCAGGTAGCGCCGCGATCGCCGACGCCGCCGCGCCACCGGCTCTGCTCGTCAGCTCCCCCCTGCTCTCGGCGGGCCTGGTAGAGCACTCGAGCACGGGTCATGGCCACAACGGCGGTAAGCGCCATCACAAGCACGCGGGCAAGCGCCATCGCCACCAAGGCGTCGACCGCCGCGCACCCAAGCTGACTCAGAAGGGAATGACGCTGACATGGTCAGCGCTCCGCGGGGTATCGGCCTACGTGGTCCGCGAGGTCGTCACGCACGGCAAGAAGAAGCAGATCGCCGTGTACTACGTGGTGAAGGGCACCCAAGTCGATACACACGACCACGCCGGGCGGACCGTCGCTTTCCGCGTCAGGGCAAGGGTCAAGGGCGCGCACTGGTCGGCGAAGGTGCTGATCCACTACCCGGCCGTCAAGAAGCCGCGCCCGACGACGTCGGGAACGAGCGGGCAGGCAGCGCCGAGCGTACCCGTGCCAGTTGCCGCTCCGTCGGGTGACCCGATCGCCGGACAGAAGCTTTACGTCGATCCGAACTCCGACGCCGTGCAGGCGATGAACCAGGCCACGGCGGCTGGACAGACCGCCAACGCGGCGCTGCTCGCGAAAATCGCCGATCAGCCCAGGGCCGAATGGTTCGGCGACTGGATCAGCAACCCTCAAGCTGCGGTCGGTTCGTGGGTCAGCGCGGCGGCGGCGGCCGGTGCGGAGCCGGTGATCGTGGCCTATGACCTGCCCTGGCTCGACTGCGGCGGCTACTCGGCCGGAGGGGCCTCGAGCCCGGCGGCCTACGAGGCGTTCATCAATGGGATGGTTGCCGGTCTGGCAGGCCGCCGAGCCGTCGTGATCGTCGAGCCCGACGCCCTCGCGGAGGTCAGCTGCCTGAGCTCGAGCGAGCAGGCGAGCTACTTCCAGCTGCTCACCTACGCCGTCGACAACCTGACGAGCGACCCGCTCGCCGCCGTCTACCTGGACTCCGGCAACTCAGGCTGGCAGAGCGCCGCGACAATGGCGTCGCGACTCCAGCAGGCAGGCATCGCCAAGGCCCGCGGCTTCTCGCTCAACGTCTCGAACTTCGACACGACCGCCTCGGAGACCGCCTACGGCGAGGCGATCAACAGCGCCCTGGGCGGCAGCTCCCACTTCGTCATCGATACGAGCCGCAACGGCCAGGGCCCAGGAAGCACCTGGTGCAACCCGCCGGGCCGCGGGCTCGGCACCCCGCCAACCGCGAACACCGGTAACTCGCAGATCGACGCCTACCTCTGGATCAAGGACCCCGGCGAGTCGGACGGCACCTGCAACGGCGGCCCGGGCGCCGGGCAGTGGTGGACGAGCTACGCGCTCGGTCTGGCAAGTAACGCCGCGTCCTGAGAGTCGAGTTCGGGCCCGCGGGGCCGGCGTGTCGGCTCAGCTCTAGGCCTGCTCAGAAACGCCGCCGCCGCGCAGAGACAGGCACCGTCCGCGTGGTCACCCGCGCGCGCCGGGCGGTCTCGTTTGCGGCTCAGCGCGCCAGGGAGCTGCGGAGGGCTAGCCCGAGCGCGTACTGCTCCATCCACTGACCCGCCGGCGGATCGCCTCGATTACACGTCCCATCGCTGTCGCCTGGGGTCTTGATCCAGAGGTATGCATCGACGAGCGGGTTGCCCGTATCCGTCGTCGGAGGATGCCCCAGCGCCCTTCCGGGGGGGTTGCACCAGGCGAGTCCGGGGCCTGATGAAGGCGGTGCGCCGTCGCCGTTCCGACTCGTGTCGATCACGAAGTGCTTGCCGTGAAGCGCTCGGGAGAGCGTCTCGCCGTAGGCGGTCACGACGCTCGTCTTGTAGAAGTTCGCCACGTTCAGGGCAAAGCCGTTCGCTTCGGCGATCCCGGCCGCCCGCAGCGACGGCACGAGCCTTGTTGCCGGCCTGATCCAGCCGGGGTTACCGGCATCGAGATAGACCGTCGTGTTCGGCTGCGCCCTCAGCGTTTGCACGGCGAAGCGCAGCAGCGGGAGACGCTCCGCGATCATCGGCGTCGCCGCGCACGCGGACGTGAGCGACTGCGCGATCGCGTCCGGTTCGACGATCACGGTCGCGGCCCGGTCGCCGATTCCGCTCGCAAACTCTGTGATCCAGCGCCTGTACGCAGCAGCTGACGGCGCGCCGCCCGCCGAGTAGCCACCGCAGTCGCGTCCGGGAATGTCGTAGGCGACGAGCAGCGCGCTCTTCCCGGCGGCACTGGCACGGCCGGTCAGGGCGCTCACGACAGCGCGTACGTTGCTTTGCCCGGTCAGCCATGTCGCGGTCGGCTCGGCAGCGAGGCTCGCCATCGCGCTGGCCTCCGCCGATTGTCCCGCGGTGCGCAGCTGCGCGGCATCGAGCTTCGCCGACACGTCGTCGACGTAGAACGAGCGCGTGGAGAGCGGATCGCTCGGATTCGCCCGCACTTTTGGCTTCGCGGCGACCTTGCGTGGTTTGCTCGGAGCCTGTGAACCGCATCCGGCGGTCATCAGCGCGATCACCGTCGCGGTCGTGATCAGGAGTGCGGCGTGGATTGAAGCGCGCCTTCGCATCAGATGGCCGGGAGGCGTAGAGGCCGCGTCGCCACGACTCGCCAGCCCGGTCACGGAGGATAGCCGCGGCTGCGCCGGAGCGGGCCACAAAGTGGCAGGCCGAAGGCAGCGGAACTCAGTTGTAGAGCGCTCTCAGCGGTTGGTGGCGCACGCTCCGCCTCGGGCGCCTCACACACGGCACCCGATGCCGCG
>JBEKBL010000207.1:0-4836 GCA_050015415.1 Solirubrobacteraceae bacterium | reverse complement strand
TTCCAGATGCTCCGCACAGAGGTCGCGCGGCTCTCGGGTTCGACCGGCGCCGAGCTTTACGAATTCTTCGCGCGGGGCATGCTGATCAACGTCGCCGCATCGATGGACTTTCCCGACCTCAGTGACCCTGAATGCTGGTGAGCGCGTCGAGGGGTCTGAGCTCGCGGTGAGCCTGCAGCGGACCGCCTACCTCGGCCTCGGGAGCAATGTGGGTGATCGGCGAGCGAACCTCCAACGCGCGGTGGATGGGCTCGAGTCCGACAGCCTCCACGTGCTCGCCTCGTCCTCGACCTACGGCACCGACCCGGTCGGCGAGGTGCTCGACCAGCCGGAGTTCCTCAACGCCTGCCTCCGCGTGCAGACGGCACTGGACCCGGAAGCGCTGCTCGACGTCTGCAAGCGCCTCGAGCAAGAGCTGGGCCGCGGCGGCAGCGAGCGGCGGCACGGGCCGCGCTCAATCGACATCGATGTGCTGCTGCTCGGCGATGTCGAACACCGCTCAGAGCGCCTGCGCCTGCCACACGAGCAGGTGCTCGCCCGACGATTCGTGCTGATCCCACTGCTCGAGCTTGACTTCGAGCTTGCTACGCCGGCCGGCGAGCGCCTTTCAGATGCACTTCTGACGCTCGGGTTCGACGAGGGGGTTCGGCTTGCCGGACCGCCACTCGCGCGAGCCCGATAATCCGCTCGTGCTGCTCGTCGTCGATGTCGGAAACACACAGACCCATTTCGGGACGGTTGTTGACGGGAAGCTGCTCGAGCGCTGGCGCTTTGCGACCGTCCGCGGCTCGACGTCGGACGAGCTTGGCGCGGCGTTGCGCAACCTGCTCGCGCTGCGGGGGATCGACCTGTCCCAGATCGATGCGTCGATCGTCTCCTCGACGGTGCCCGAGCTCGGCCCCGAGTGGTCCCAGGTGGCGCGGCGCTATCTCGGCCACGAGATGATCGCCGTCGGGCCTGGGGTCAAGACCGGAATCGCGATCCGCACCGACAATCCACGCGAGGTGGGCGCCGATCGCCTCGTCAACGCGGTCGCCGCCTACGCGCGCTATGGCGGTGCGTGCATCGTCGTCGACTTCGGCACCGCGATTACCTACGACGTGGTGTCCGCCGAGGGCGAGTACCTCGGCGGGATCATCTCGCCCGGGATTGAGATCTCGCTCGAAGCGCTCACGCAGCGAGCCGCCAAGCTCCCCGAGATCGAGCTCGGCGAGCCGCGATCGCTGATCGGCAAGAGCACCGCCGACGCCGTCCGGTCGGGGATCGTCTACGGCTTTGCGGCTCAGGTGGACGGGATCGTGGGTCGCCTCCGCGCCGAACTGGGCGTCGACGCGCCGGCGATCGCGACCGGTGGTCTCGCGCACCACATAGTCCCGAGCTTCACCGAGTCGATCGGCGAGGTCGATGAGCTGCTGACTCTCACGGGACTACAGCTCGTCTGGGAACGCAACCGCTGACGACTCGGCCAGAGCGACTCCGACCGGACTGACGCGGCTGAGCCGCGCGGACCACGACTCCAGCGAGACGAGCTTGAAACCGAGCGTCGTCGACTCGAAGTCGAGCTCCAGCGCAAGCTGCGCAGCGGTTACGAGCTGTGCAGCCAGCCAGCCGTCATCGCGTACCGCCGTGTATTCGGCCGCTACCGACGACCGCGCGAGGACCTCATGTCGCGACGGCAGCCACTCCCCCGTCGCGCCCGGCTCGAGCGTTTCTGTGACCCACGAGATGAGGCTGTGCAGCTCGACATGGCGGTCGAACAGTGGACCGTAGGGGCCTGCGTCGACCATCAGCGGCGCCCAGTTTGTGATCAGCGATCGCGATTGCGCGCCAACGGCGACGATCAGATCGCTCATCTCGCCCCGTCGCTGCGGGGAGGCGATCATCATGCCCACCGCGTTCGACAGCCGTTCGGTGTCGAGCACGTGCCGCGCGCCGGCCTGTAGACCCTCGCTCGAGGCGGCGTCCACCGAGCCGATGCCGCTCAGCTCCACGACACCGATCCAGGTGGCGCGAACGGTTTGCACCAACGCGAACAGCACGTATTGACCGAGGACGGCCCAGCGCCGGCGCGCACGCTGTTCGATCACCTCACCCACGATCGCCAGGGTGACCGCAAGCACGATCAGACTCGCGAGCAGCGAGGTGAGCATCGCGTGCGAGCTCCAGAACGAGCCGAACACGAAGTCCGATGCGGCCGCTCCGACGATCACGAGCATCCCAACCACGCTCGCGAGTACCAGCCGCCAAGTGCTTTCCATCGCGCAAATTTAACGCGGACCGCCCGGCCGGCACTACCCTGGTGTCCTGCCCGCACTGACCGACAGCTGGATGCTCGGTGACCTCGAGCTGCCAAACCGTGTTGCCCTCGCGCCGCTTGCCGGGATCGGCAACTGGTTTGTGCGGCTGCAGGCGCGTCGCTACGGCGCGGGGCTTGTCGTCTCCGAGATGGTGTCGAGCTGTGCCGTGCACTACCGCAACGAGCGCACCTGGCGCGAGCTGCTGCGGATCGACGAGCGCGAGCGTGCGGGCGGCCCGGTGGCGATCCAACTGTTTGGCTCGGACCCCGAGATGACCCGCTCGGCGGCGGCGCACGTCGCCGCCCTCGGAGCGGATCTGATCGATCTGAACATGGGCTGTCCGGTGCCGAAGGTCTGCAAGACCGGCGCCGGGGCGGCGCTGCTAGACGACGGCGATCGCGCGGTCGCGGTCGCGCGAGCGGCGCGCGAGGGGAGCGGGCTTCCTGTCACGGTCAAGCTGCGCTCCGGCCGGCGAGCCGGCGAGACATCCGGCGTTCTCCTGGCCCACCGCCTCGTCGCGGAGGCAGGCGTCAGCGCGATCGGCTTTCACCCCCGCGTAGCGCTCGCCGGACACCGCGGCGTCCCCGACTACGAGCTCGCGGCCGAGCTCGTCCGTACGCTTGATGCGCCGGTGATTCTGAGCGGTGGCCTTCACACCGCCCAGGCGACCCGCGAAGCATTCGACGCGACTGGCGCGAGCGCGGTGATGTTGGCGCGCGGTGCGCTCGGAAACCCCTGGCTGTTCGAGGAGCTGCTCGGACGGCGCTCAGCCGCGCCCAGCGACAGCGAGGTATTGCGCGAGCTCGACTGGGTGATCGCTCGCGCAAGCGAGCATCTCGGGACGCCCCGCGCGACACGCTACCTGCGCCGCTTCTACCCCTGGTACCTGGAGCGACTTGCGCTCGAGCGAGCGCCGGCGCGGCGCCTGTCGGGTGCGGTGCAGCAGGCTGAGTCCTTTGCCCGGGTTCGTGAACTGCTGGCCGACGCCGTGGAGGACGCCGGCACACCGATCGCTCGCGTGCTCGCCTAGGGCCGCGAGACGCGCCCGCTATACTGCGCGGCCGCCCGGGTGTGGAGGGAGTGCAGGCGCTGACTCCCGCTACGGGCGGGGTACCGCATCGAACCAGAGAGCAATGCCGAAGGACGTGATCCTCACCCCGGAAGGACTCGAAAAGCTCCAATCGGAGCTCGACTTCCTGTCCACCGAGAAGCGCCGCGAGGTTGCCGAGCGCATCAAGGAGGCACGCGAATTCGGCGACATCGCCGAGAACTCGGAATACGACGACGCCAAGAACGAGCAGGCGATGCTCGAGGCTCGCATCGCCTCGGTCCAGGAGAAGCTGCGCATGGCGACCGTGATCGAGGCCGACGACATCTCGACCGACGTGGTCCAGGTCGGATCGGTTGTTCACGTGAAGGACGAGAAGACGGGCAAGTCGCTGAAGTACACGATCGTCGGCTCGGCTGAGGCCAAGCCGGCCGAGAACAAGCTCTCGAACGAATCTCCAGTCGGCCGGGCGCTGCTCGGTCACAAGCGCAACGAGACGGTCTCCGTGCAGGTTCCGCGAGGACCGGCGCGCAAGCTCAAGATCACCAAGATCGACGTCGGTCTCAAGTAGCCTCCCCGCCGTGAGCGGGGAAGACCACGGGCTGGCGGAGCTGCTCGCCGCGCGGCGCGCAAAGCTCGAGCGATTGCGCGCCGAAGGCGTCGAGCCGTTCCCCCACGCCTTTCCCGCCGTCGAGTCCCTGGCGAGCGTCGCGCGCGTACACGAGGCTCTTGTGCCCGGCGAGGAGACGGCGGTGGCCCATCGCGTGGCGGGTCGGATAGCTGCGCGCCGCGAGGCCGGCCCGCACGCGCCGCGGCGAGCTCTCGCTCCGGGTGACTGACTTCACGCTGCTCGCCAAGTCGCTGCGTCCACCGCCCGACAAGCACCACGGCCTGAGCGACGTTGAGACACGGTTTCGCCAGCGCGAGCTCGACCTCGTGGCGAACGAGTCGGCGCGCGAGCTGTTCATCGAACGCGCCGCGATCATCGGCGCGATCCGCGCATACCTCGACGGCGAGGGCTTCATCGAGGTCGAGACGCCGGTGCTGCAGCCGATCTACGGTGGTGCGCTCGCGCGACCTTTCACGACGCACCACAACGCGCTCGACCGCATGCTCTACCTGCGGATCGCGACCGAGCTCTACCTCAAGCGTTGCATCGTCGGCGGTCTCGAGCGCGTCTACGAGATCGGCAAGAACTTCCGCAACGAGGGGCTCTCGCCGAAGCACAACCCCGAGTTCACGGTGATCGAGTGGTACGAGGCCTACTCGGACTACGAAGGGCAGGCACTGCGGCTCGAGGAGTTGGTCGGTGCCGCCTCGCAGACGCTCGTCCAACCGGCGATCGATTTCAGCGCGCCGTGGCGGCGCGTCAAGCTGCGCGACGCGATCCGCGAGCACACCGGCATCGACATAGACGAGGAGCGCGACCGCGACGCGCACGCCGCCGCGATTCGCGCCGGCGGCATAGCCAACGAACCCGACGGCCGGACC
>JBEKBL010000206.1:0-4286 GCA_050015415.1 Solirubrobacteraceae bacterium | reverse complement strand
CAAAGCCGCGGCGAGCACCGCCGGAGCATCCGCTACGGTGGCCAGCATGCTCGCGCTGCCGCTGATCTGCTCCACGATCGCAGCACTCGCGATCGTGCCGCTGACCTGCCGCGTCCTCGCGGTGGGACCGCTGGCGCGCGATAACTACCGCGGCCGGCGGATCGCCTCGCCGCTCGGGATCGCGATCGTGCTGGCGTCGCTCGCCACGCTTGCCCTGCTGGCGCTCGCTGCGCAGCTGAGCCATCGCGCGCTGCTCGGGGGTGACGTCGGCTGGGTCTGCCTGTTCGTGCTCGGCGTCGCACTGCTGGGTCTCGCTGACGACGCGTTCGCCGGTCCCGCGCGCGGCTGGCGCGGTCACGCGGCGGCGCTACGTGCCGGCTGCCTCGACTTGGGCGCCGTCAAAGCCGTGGGCACGTTTGGCCTCGCGCTACTGATCGCGCTCGGCCGGGGTGGCGGCAGCGGCCGCGTCGTGCTCGATGTCGCGACGCTCGTGCTCGCGACCCACGCATTCAACCTCGTCGACCTGCGTCCAGGCCGGGCGGTCAAGTCGTTCGTGGTGCTCGCTGCCGGCTTGACGATCGCGACGGGAGAGCTGCATCCGCTGTCGGTGCTTGGGCTGTTCGTCGGTCCGGCGCTCGTCGTCGGCCTCTACGACGTGCGTGAGCGCGGCATGCTCGGCGACACTGGCGCCGGCCTCCTGGGGGCACTCGCCGGGCTCTGGCTCGTGCTCACGCTGAGCAGCGCCGGCTTGGTCGTCGCGATCGCGGCGCTGGCTGCGATCGCGATCTACGGTGAGTTCCGCTCAATTTCGGCATTTGTCGAGCGCGCCCCAGTCCTCCGCCATCTAGACTCAATCGGGAGACCTAACGATGCAATTGACGCCTGACCGCCAGTCCGGACCTCGTTTCATCTTCATCACCGGCGGCGTCGTCTCCTCGCTCGGCAAGGGAATCTCCGCCGCCTCGATCGGCCGCCTTCTCGTATCGCGGGGCTTCAGCGTCGCGCTGCAGAAGTTCGACCCCTACATCAACGTCGACCCGGGCACGATGTCGCCCTACCAGCATGGGGAGGTGTTCGTCACCGAGGACGGCGCCGAGACCGACCTCGACCTCGGCCACTACGAGCGCTTCACGGACGCCGACACGACGCGTGCGTCCAACGTGACGGCCGGCGGGATCTACAACTCGGTGATCCGCCGCGAGCGCCGCGGCGACTATCTCGGCGCGACGGTCCAGGTGGTGCCGCACATCACCGACGAGATCAAGCAGCGGATCTCGCTGATCGCGCAGGCGACAGACGCCGACTTCGTCGTGACCGAGATCGGCGGCACAGTCGGCGACATCGAGTCGCTGCCGTTTCTCGAGGCGATCCGCCAGTACCCGGTCGACGTCGGGCGCCGGCGCTGCATGTTCATCCACCTGACGCTCGTGCCGTTCATCGCCCACGCGGGTGAGCTGAAGACGAAGCCGACTCAGCACTCGGTCAACGAGCTGCGCCGGATCGGTATCCAGCCTGACATGTTGATCTGCCGCTCCGAGCAGGTCCTGGGCCGCGAGATCCGCAAGAAGATCGCGCTGTTCGCGAGCCTGCCGCTCGAGGCGATCGTGTCGGCCTACGACGTCGAGAACATCTACTCGGTCCCGCTCGCGTTTCACGACGAGGGTGTCGACGACTTCGTGCTCGAGCATTTCGCACTGGAGGCGCCGGCGTCCGATCTCGACGGCTGGCGATCGCTGATAGAGCGCGCCGGGTCGATGCGCGAGACGGTGCGGATCGCGATCGTCGGTAAATACGTCGAGCTCGAGGACGCCTACCTGTCGGTTGCTGAGGCGCTCCGCCACGCCGGGTTCCTGCACGGCTGCCGGATCTCGATCGACTGGGTCGACTCCGAATCGCTCGTGCGCGACGCTGAGGGCGGCACGAGCGCCGCCGAGCGCCTCGCCGGCTGTGACGGCATCCTGATCCCCGGCGGCTTCGGCAGTCGCGGCTTCGAGGGCAAGATCGCGGCTGCGCGGTATGCGCGCGAGGCCGGCGTGCCCTACCTCGGCATCTGCTTCGGCATGCACGTCGCGGTCTGCGAGTTCGCCCGCGACGTCGCCGGCATGGACGGCGCAAACTCGACGGAGTGCGACCCGGAAACCCCGTATCCCGTGATCGACCTGCTGCCCGAGCAGAAGGAGATCGCCGATCTCGGCGGCACGATGCGGCTCGGCGCCGACCCGATCAAGCTCAACGTGGGGACGCGGGCCCGCGCGATCTACGGCGAGGCGGTCGCCTACGAGCGTCACCGCCATCGCTACGAGGTCAACAACATGCTGCGCAAGCGGCTCGAATCGGCCGGCCTCGTGATGTCCGGCACCTCGCCCGACGGGCGGCTCGTCGAGGTCGTCGAGATTCCCGATCACCCGTTCTTCGTCGCCTCGCAATACCACCCGGAGTTCAAGTCGCGGCCCGACCGCCCGGCGCCGCTGTTCCGCGAGTTCGTCGGCTCCGCGCTCGCGCGTGCGCACGCCGGTCGCGATGACAGGGAGCAAGCAGAGCACGCCGTGGCGAGCAGCGAGTCGCCCGCTCCCAACCCGTGAGCGCGGTCGCAGTCGCCGACATCGAACGGCGGCGCCTCGGCGAGCGGTTCGCGGCGCTGTGCAGCGTGTACAGCCCGTCGCGCTTCGAGCGGGCCTGTGCCGAGCTCGTCCGTGGCGAGCTGGACGACATCGGCGTCGGGGTCGAGGAGGATGGCGCGGGCGCCGCGCTCGGCGGCGATTGCGGCAACCTGCTGGCGCGGATCCCGGGCCGTGGCGAAGGTTCGGTGCTCTTCTGCGCCCACCTCGACACGGTTCCGGCAGCGGCGCCGATCCGCCCGGTGCTCATCGACGGCGGCTGGGAGAACGCCAACGACGCGATCCTCGGCGCCGACAACAAGTCCGCCGTCGCCGTGCTGCTCGCGCTCGCCCGCCGGCTCGTCGCCGCGCCCGCGGCGGCCGCTGTCGAGCTCCTCTTCACGGTCGGCGAAGAGGTCGGCCTGCTGGGCGCGAAGGAGTTCGAGACCGGCGTGCTGCGAAGCCGCGTCGGCTACACGTTCGACGCGGCGATGCCGCTCGGCGGCGTCGTCGTCTCCTCACCCACCTACTACCGCGTGAGCGCTGAGCTGCACGGCGTGGCGGCCCACGCCGGCGTCAGCCCGGAGGATGGTCGCAGCGCGATCCTCGCCGCGGCGCGCGGGATCGCACAGATGAAGCTCGGACGCCTCGACCCTGAGACGACAGCCAACATCGGGACGATCGACGGTGGCAGCGCAGCCAACGTCGTGCCGGACCACTGCGTCCTCGTCGGCGAGGCGCGGAGCCTCGACGCCGCTCGGGCCGAGGAGGTCGCGAGCAGCCTCGTCGCCTGCCTCGCCGACGCCGCAAACGACCCCGAATGCGAGTGCGACCTCGACGTGACAATTCAGCGCGAGTTCGACGGCTACCGCGTCCGCCAGTCGGCGCCGGAGCTCGCGCTCGTCAACGAGACGCTGCGCGACTGCGGCTATGAGCCGAATCTGGTGTTCAGCGGCGGTGGCAGCGACGTCAACGCCCTGCGCAGCAAGGGCTGCGCCGTCCTCAACCTCGCCAACGGCACGGAGCGCCCGCACGAGACGACCGAGCGTGTCAGCGTCGCGGCGCTCGAAGGGACGCTCGAGCTCGCCATCGCGCTGGTCGCCCGCGCGGGCAGCTAGGAGCCGAGCGCGTGCTGCGGCTGGAGCGCGGCGTCGTGCGCTCGGCTGGAGCGGCTGTCGTGGAGCAGGAGCTGCGCGTCAGGCTCGGCGACGGTGAGCATCCCGCTGTCGCCGATGTCGGGCTCGTTGGCGTCTGCGAGGTCGGCGACGAGGTGATCGTCAACGTCGCCGCGCGCCAGCTCGGTCTCGGCTCGGGCGGCTTCGACATCGTGCACGCCAACCTGACCCGGGGGCTCGGGGCGTCACGGAGCGCGTCCGGGCGTGTGCTGAAGCTCAACTACACGAGCCTCCAGCACGAGATCGATCCGGTCGACGCGCGCGCCGGCGAAGCGGCGATCAGCGAGCTCGCGGGCGCGCCGGTCGCGGTGCTGGCGCTGCACGGTCAGCTTGCAGCGCTCGCCTGGGCCTGCGCCGGGACGCGGGTCGGCTACGTGCAGACCGCGGGCGGCGCACTGCCGGGGAGCCACTCGCGAACGGTTGGCGAGCTGCGCACGCGCGGACTGCTTTGCGACCACATCACCGCCGGCGGAGCGTTCGGCGGCTCCTCCGGCGACGCCGTCACGACCGCCGG
>JBEKBL010000205.1:0-4289 GCA_050015415.1 Solirubrobacteraceae bacterium | reverse complement strand
GGCATGCTCGCGCAGGACAGCGGCGTCAGCGACGGCGGCGGCTGGGGCGGTGTCACGCTCGCCTACGTCGCCGACTCGAAGGACGCCGTCGACGTGGTGATGGGCGAGGCGGCCGCAGCCGGAGCGAGCGTCACGCGTCCGGCTGGGGAGACGTTCTGGGGTGGCTACTCGGGCGTCTTTACCGACCCCGACGGCCATCCGTGGGAGGTCGCCCACAACCCGGGCTGGACGCTCCACCCTGATGGATCGGTGACGCTCACTCCGTGAGCGCGGCCGCCGAGTACTGTGGCGGCCTATGGATGGCGGTGCCCGCGCGGACGAGGTAGAGCGGCGTCTCGCCGCCGGCGCTGCGATCGAGGCCCGGGAGGCGTTCCAGGGACTAGTCCGGCGCACGCCTCTGCTCAGCTCAGGCACGCTCGAGCAGCGCTGCGGCGGTCGGATTCTGCTGAAGGCCGAGAACCTGCAGCGGACCGGCTCGTTCAAGCTGCGCGGCGCGCTAGTCAAGCTCGCGAGCCTGCACGAGGCGACCGCGGTCGTTGCCGGGAGCGCCGGCAACCACGCGCAGTCGCTGGCCTATGCGGCGCAGGCGCGCGGCGTGGCCTGCGAGGTCTTCATGCCGAGCGAGGCGCCCGTCTCGAAGGTCGCGGCGGTCGGCGGCTACGGCGGCAGCGTAATCCTCGGCGGCGCCGGCGTCGATGAATGCCTGCAGGCCGCGCTCGAGCGCTCACGTGAAACCGGCTCCGCCTTCGTCCATCCGTTCGACGACGAGGAGGTCATCGTCGGCCAGGCCACGATCGGCCTCGAGCTGCTCGACGACGTCGACGACCTTGCGATGGTGATCGTGCCGCTCGGCGGCGGCGGTCTTGCAAGCGGCATCGGTGGCGTCGTCAAGCTCGCGCGTCCGGACGTGCGCGTGGTCGCCGTGCAGGCCGAGGCGGTGGCGTCCTTCCCTGCGTCGCTCGCACAGGGCGCCCCGGTCGCGGTCGCCGGTGGGAGCACGATCGCGGACGGCATCGCGGTTAAGCGTCCGGGAGTGCTCACGCTGCCGCTCGTCGAACGCTGGGTCGACGAGGTGTGCGTCGTGCGCGAGGATGACGTCGCCGAGGCGATGGTCCTTCTGATGGAGCGGGCGAAGCTCGTCGTCGAGGGTGCCGGCGCGGTCGGGGTGGCGGCGCTCCTGGCGGGCGGTGTGCTCCCGGCCGAGAGCGGAACGACGGTCGTCGTCCTGTCGGGCGGCAACGTCGACGCCGGCCTGCTCGCGCTGGTCGCGCAGCGCCACGAGGCGGCGGTCGGCAGGCGTTTGCGGGTCGCGACGCTTGTCTCCGACCGCCCTGGGGGCCTCGCCGCCCTGCTGGCCTGCGTCGCGCATGCGGGCGGCAACCTCCTGAGCGTCGAGCACGTTCGCGACGCCGTCGATCTGCACGTCCGCCAGACCGGCGTCGAGCTGACGCTCGAGACGCGCGGGGCTGAGCACGCCGAGGCGATCCTTGAGGCGCTACGCGAGCAGGGCTATGGCGTGCGGCGACTCGGTGGCGCCTGAGGGCGCCGAACGCGACGTCGCGGGATCTGGACGGAGCAGCTTGACGCTCAGGCCAGCCCTGGCGCAGACCTCGGCGATCCCGGTGCCCATGATCCCGCCACCGACGATGCCGACGCGGCCGATCGTGTGGGCCTTGCTGGCGCTCATCGGAACGCCTGGATTCCCGTGAGTGCGCCACCGACAACGAGCGCGTGCACGTCGGCGGTGCCCTCGTAGGTGAGGACTGTCTCGAGGTTGTTCATGTGGCGCATGACCGGGTACTCGAGCGTCACGCCGTTGGCTCCGAGCACCTGGCGCGCGCTGCGCGCGACCTCGAGCGCTGCGTTCACGTTGCCCAGCTTGCCCATGCTGACGTGCTCAGCGCGTAGTCGACCGTCGTCCTTCATCCGGCCGAGGTGGAGCGCTAGCAGCGTCGCTCGGTTGACCTCGAGCGCCATCATGGCGAGCTTCTGCTGCTGGATCTGCGTCGCCGCGATCGGACGGCCGAACGCGATGCGTTCCTTGCTGTAGTCGAGGGCCGCCTCGAAGCAGGCCCGTGCGGCGCCAACGGCGCCCCATACGATTCCGTAGCGCGCCTCGTTCAGGCACGAGAGCGGGCCGCGAAGCGAGGCGGCTTCAGGCAGGATCGACTCTGCTGGAAGGCGCACCTCATCCAGCAGCAGCTCGCTCGTGATCGATGCCCGCAGGGACAGCTTTCGGTGGATGTCCTGGGTCGTGAAGCCTTTGGTGTCCCGCGGGACGAGGAAGCCGCGGATTCCATCGTCGGCTACCGCCCAAACGATGGCGATATCGGCGATCGAGCCATTGGTGATCCACATCTTCTGGCCGTGTAGGACCCAGTCCGTCCCGTCGCGGCGGGCTCGGGTGCGCATCGCTCCAGGATCGGAGCCGGCGTCTGGCTCGGTCAGCGCGAAGCAGCCGATCTTCTCGCCAGTCGCCATGCGCGGGAGCCACTCCTGTTTCTGCTCTGGCGAGCCAAAGCGCCAGATCGCGTACATGGCGAGCGAGCCCTGGACCGATGCGAGGCTGCGGACACCGCTGTCGCCGGCCTCGAGCTCCATGCATGCAAGGCCGTAGGCAGTCGCGCTGACTCCTGCACACCCGTAACCGTCCAGGTGCATGCCGAGCAGGCCAAGTTTGCCGAGCTGCGGTGCAAGCTCGCGCGGAAGCCTGGCTTCCTCGAACCAGTCACCCACGTGGGGAACCACGCGATCCCGGACGAACGCACGGACCGTGTCGCGGATGTCGCGCTCCTCGTCGGAGAGCAGATGGTCGATCTCCAAGAAGTCCTGGGGGAGAAGCTCCTCTTTGTGCTTGGTTGTTGCCATCACTGCTTCCGATCCCCTCGCGCGCTGCTAGCGACCGGCGAGCTGCGCCGCGTGCTGGCGCAGATCGGTGTCAGGATCGATCTTCCAGCGCGCCGCGAGCGCGAGCTGCGCTTCGGCGATCTCCCAGCGATCGGGGCGCTCAGCGCCCTCGTGGTCGGGGGCGGCCCCCTTCAGCGCCATGCAGCCGGTGTTGTCCCCGAGCCCGCGGATTAGCGCGACCTCGTCGTCGTCGAGCAATCGCTCGCGCGGCAGTGCCGCGAGCTCGGCGCGCTTGTCTTCGATCGGCCGCGCGTTCGCGCCGCTCTCCTGGATCAGCGTCGGGACGACGCAGCTGACGGCCGGATGCGCGAGATCCCAGGCGCAGGCGAGCTGCAGCGGCGTCACGCCATGGCGCTCGGCGAGAGGGCGCATCATCTCGATCCGCTCGAGTCCCGCCTCGACCCAGCCCGCGGGGCGAAAAACCCGGTGGTCGTCGGCGCGAAACGGATGGCCGGCGTGAACGTCGCCCCAGAACAGGCCGCCGTAATCGACGACGCGCGCGATGACCTTGACGTCGGCCGCGCTGGCCGCGCGGAGTGCCAGCTCGCCCGGCCAAGGTTCGAGCGGCCCCAGGATCAGCATCGCCCAGTCGATCAGCGCGCCGAAGCGCTCGAAGCAGCCGATCACGTCGAGCGTGAACCCGTTCGCCGGCCCCGGCGCGACGCCGATCGCGGAGGTGAGGCCGGCGTCTCGGAGCGCCGCCATCGCCTCCCAGACGGCCTCGCTCGTGTAGCCGATCCTGTCCGGATTGTGCAGCAGCAGCACGTCGAAGCGGTCGATCCCGCAGCGCTCGAGGCTTCGCTCTGTTGCCATCCGCAGGTAGCCGGCGTACTCGGACGGCCCGCGTAGCGCCGGATCGGTGAAGCGCGGGAAGCCCTTGGCTCCCTGGCGCTCGCCGTCGTAGAAGTCATGTCCGATGGCGCCGATCACGCAGACGTCCTCGCGGCGAGCGCCGGCCAGCGCCAGCGCCAGCAGCCGATCGGCATCGCCGGCGCCGTAGACGTCAGCGGTGAGAACGGTGTCGAGCCGCTGATCGGGGCGCAGCAGGTCGACCAGCCGCTCCTCCGCGATCGCCTCGCCGAAGTGCAGGAACCGGCCCCCGCTCCAGGTCCCGAGCGCGGCGATCGCCGGCTGGCGGGCCGGAGGATCAGCCATCGTCGATGCCCTCGGCCGAGGCTCTCTGAGCGACGCGCTCTCCTGCTGGGTTGAGCGACTCGGATCGAGGCATCCCGGCCCCAAGTCTAGTCGCGCGTCGCCCCGGGCAGGCGACCGCTAGGCTCGCTGCGATGTCGATCCTCGAGGTAGTCGCCCGGCCGGCCGTAGGCCGCTCAGAGCCGCGTCCGCTGAGTGGTCGCGCGCGCCTCGGGCGGCGCACCAAGCTG
>JBEKBL010000204.1:0-4308 GCA_050015415.1 Solirubrobacteraceae bacterium | reverse complement strand
GTCAACGTGCTCCCCGCCGACATCGCCGCAGCGATCCTCTTCTTTGCCTCGCCGCTGCGGTCGGGGAAGAGCACGGGAAACTTCCTCAACGTCGACGGCGGCGTTGCGCTCGCCTACCCGCGTTGACGCCGGCCCGCTGGATCGCCGTGCTCGCGTGACTGAACGGACTGCCTTTCGGCTCAGGGTACGTCCCGGCCGGATCGACGAATACGTCGAAGCGCATGAGAACGTCTGGCCGGAGATGCTCGACGCGTTGCGGGCGGCTGGGATCCGCAACTACACGATCTTCCGTGCCGGGCACGATGTCTTCGGCTACTTCGAGGCCGATGACCTCGCCGCCGCCGCGCGCTATCTGGCGGCGCAGGAGATCAGTACCAGATGGCAGAACGCGATGGCCGGACTGCTCGAAGAGCGAGTTCCCGACGGCGGCCCGCCGCCACTCGAGCAGATTTTCCGCCTCGATTAGACCGCGCTTTCGCGCGGATCCGCGCCGCGCGGATCCGCGTCTCGCCGCACTAAGGCTCGGACCACGAGCAGGCCGAAGGCGAAGCCGCCGATGTGCGCGTAATAGGCGACACCGGCGCCGCCACCAAACGGCGTCGAGACGCCGAAAGCCCCAAGCACCCCGTCGAAGGCGAGCCACAGCACGAGCATCGTCCAGGCCGGCAACTCGATGATCGTGAAGAAGAAGATCAGGATGACGAGGGTGAGGATCCGGGCCCGCGGATAGAGGAGGATGTACGCGCCGAGCACGGCGGCGATCGCGCCGGACGCCCCGAGCGTCGGGCTGGTTGAGCTGGTTGCGACGGCCACCTGGAGCCCGAGCGCGGCGAGGCCACCGAGCAGGTAAAACGCGAGGTAGCGGATTCGGCCCATGCGGTCTTCGACGGTCGGCCCGAAGACCGCCAGGAACAGCATGTTGCCGGCGATGTGGAGGATGTTCGCGTGAAGGAACATCGCCGTGAACGCCGTCTCCCAGGTCGCGGGCTGCGATCCTGCCGAGCCGGTGACGTGCGCCTGTCCGGTGCACAGCACCGTCTGGCCCAGCGCGCCGAGACCGAGCGCGCAATGTTGGCCCCAGTGGCTGAACTCGTAGGGGATCGCGCCGTAGCGCACGATCGTCACGGAGCTCGGTCCGTCGATGATCGAGCCGCCGCCACGGATCGCGAGCAGGTAGGCGACCACGTTTGCGAGGATCAGCGCGATCGTCACGAACGGAACGCGAGCGAGCTTGATGTTGTCCTTGAGCGGGATCAACCCAGCGCGTGAGCCTATCCCGCCTGGCGGCTTGCCGCGGCTGGGGATCGTGATACTCTGGCCAGAGTACTCGGAGAAGAATTCATGGCCCGCCCGAACCGCAACAATCCGCTCGCCCTCGCAGTCCTGATGTGCCTCGCCGAGGGCCCGATGCACCCCTACGAGATCGCCTCGACGCTGCGACGTCGCCACAAGGACGAGAGCGTCAAGCTCAACTATGGCTCGCTCTATTCAGTCGTCTGCTCGCTCGCGCGCCGTCGGATGATCGTCGCCGACGGCACCAGACGCGAGGGCCGACTACCGGAGCGGACCGTCTACCGTCTGACCGACGCCGGACGCCTCGAGGCGCACGAGTGGCTGACCGAGCTCCTCTCGGTCCCGATCAAGGAGTACCCGGCGTTCGAAGCCGCGCTCTCTTTTCTGCCCGGCGTGTCGCCGGACGAGGCGGTTGCGCTGCTCGAAGAGCGCGCCGAGCGGCTGGAGACCGCGCTCGCACACGCCCGTGTGGTCCGCGAGCGGCTTCGGGAGCGCGGGCTGCCGCGGCTGCTATGGGTCGAAGTCGAGTTCGAGGAGGCCCTGCGGGCCGCGGAACTCGGCTTTGTCAGGCGCTTGCTCGAGGACGTCTCGTCGCGCTCGCTCGGCGGCTACGCATGGTGGCGCTCGATCCACGAGGACGACGGCAAAGCGGTCGCGCCGCCCTTCGAGGAGGCCGACTCGATGGCCGGGTCGGCGCTGAGGAGCGTCGCGTGAGCGAGGTCATCACCGCGAGCGGCCTGCGCAAGTCGTTCAAAGCGCGGGGGAAGCTCGTCGAGGCGGTCCGCGGCGTCAGCTTCAGCGTGTCTCAGGGCGAGATCTTCGGATTCCTCGGCCCGAACGGCGCCGGCAAGACAACGACGCTGCGGATGCTGACGACACTGCTTCCGATCGATGCCGGCGAGGCGACGGTCGCCGGGCTCGACGTCGTGCGCGCGCCGGCCCGGGTACGCCAGCGGATCGGTTACGTCAGCCAGCTCGGCGGCGCCGACCTGCAGGCCACGGGGCGGGAGAACCTGGTGCTCCAGGGCCGCCTGTATGGCAGCGACCGCGCGGAGGTCGCTGCGCGCGTCGAGGAGCTGTTGGGGCTGCTCGATCTCGCGAGCTTCGCCGACCGGCTGGTAAAGACCTATTCCGGTGGGCAGCGCCGCCGCCTCGATGTCGCGCTCGGCATCGTCCATCAACCCGAGGTGCTGTTTCTCGACGAGCCGACGACAGGCCTCGATCCGCAGAACCGGGCAAACCTCTGGCAGCACGTCAGCGCCCTCCGCGATCGCGGCGTGACGGTGTTCCTGACGACGCATTACCTGGAGGAGGCGGACGCGCTCTGTGACCGCGTGATGATCATCGACGGCGGGACGATCGTCGCCGAGGGCACCACCCGCGAGCTCAAGCGCGACATCGTCGGCGAGTCGGTCGTGCTCCGCGTCGCCGACGAGGACGGTGCGCTCGAGCGCGTCAGCGCGCTGCTCGAGCAGGCGCCGTTCGTACGCTCGACGGTCGCAGACGACGACGGCCAGCTGCGCTGCTACGTCGACGACGGCGCCGCGGCGCTCCCCGACCTGCTGCGCCGTCTCGACGGCGCAAAGATCGCCCTGAGGTCGATCAGCCTGTCCGAGCCGACCCTCGACGACGTGTTCCTCGCGAAAACAGGCCATTCGCTGCGCGACGCCGGCGCGCCCGGTGGGGCCGGCGCGTGAAGCTTGCGACCGATACCAGGCTGCTGGCGTGGCGGCGCACGCTCCAGCTGCTGCGAAATCCGCTCTGGCTGTTCGTCAGCCTCACTGTCCCGCTGCTTTACCTGGCGCTGTTCACGCCGCTGCTCAAGAACATTCGCGTCGCGCCCGGTCTCGGCGGCAACGTGCTCGATGAGTTCCTGCCCGGGATCCTTGCGCTGCTCGCCTTCTCGAGCGGTGCCAGCGCCGGCTTCTCAACGTTGTTCGAGCTCCAGGCGGGCGTGATCGAGCGCTTCCGCGTGACGCCTGCAAGCCGCCTCGCGCTGCTACTCGGGCCACTCCTATCGGGCATGGTCAGCATGTTCGTCTTCGACCTCGTGCTGCTCGTGGTCGGCATCGCCTTCGGCTTCCACGTGCACGTTGCCGGCCTCCTCGTGCTGGCTGTCCTGCTCGCGCTGTTCTACCTGACGATGGCGGCGTTCTCGACCGCTGTCGCCCTGCTGGCGAAGGAGATCACAGGCTTCGCTGCGGTTGTCAACGGCATCAACCTGCCGGTGATGCTGCTCGCCGGAGTGCTGCTGCCGATCTCATTCGGCCCCGGGTGGATGCGCGTGCTCGCCCACTTCAACCCGCTCTACTACCTCGTCACCGCATCGCGCACGCTCGCGCTCGACACGTTCTCGGGCGACGCGCTGTGGCAGGCGTTCGCCGTGCTGACGCCGCTCACCGTGCTGTCGCTCGCCTGGGCGACGCGCGTCTACCGGCGCGCTGTCGCCTAGCTGTGGTCGCCGGCGAGTGGCCCGGCGCCGGCCAGCGCCTGGGGTACGTGCTGGTCTGCGTGGTAGGAGGAGCGCACGAGCGGACCTGAGGCGACGTGCTCGAATCCGACCTCGTATGCCGCGCGCTCGAGCTCAGCGAACTCGTCGGGGTGCCAGTAGCGAACGATCGGCAGGTGCTGCTCGCTTGGGCGCAGGTACTGGCCGATCGTCAGCACCTGGACGTCGTGCTCACGCAGCAGGCCGAAGGTCTCGACCATCTCCTCGTGCGTCTCGCCGAGCCCGACCATCAGGCCCGACTTCGTCGTGACCGTCTCGCCCCCGAGCTCCTTGGCGTTGCGCAGCACCCGTGCGGAGCGCAGGAATTGCGAGCCGCGCCGCGCCACCGGGTAGAGCCGCGGGACGACCTCGACGTTGTGGTTGAAGACGTCGGGACGCGCAGCGATCACCCGTGCGAGCGGCATCTCCTGCCCCTGGAAGTCGGGCGTCAGCACCTCGATCTGGCAGTCCGGCGCCTGCCGGCGGATCTCGCGGATCACGCCGACGAACGCCGACGAGCCGAGGTC
>JBEKBL010000203.1:0-4374 GCA_050015415.1 Solirubrobacteraceae bacterium | reverse complement strand
ATTGGTCCCGGCCAGCGCCTCGCCGAGCGCAGCGATCGCTGCGAGGTCCGAGCCGACGGCGGTCTCGAAGTCGCCGCTGAAGGCAACGTCGTGGCGGAATGCGAGGTGCACGACGCCGTCGCTCTCGGCGGCTGCGGCGCGTAGCACGTCAAGGTCGCCGATATCGCCGCGGCGTACCTCGGCGCCAGCGGCGGCGACGGCGCCGGCGGAGGCGTCGGAGCGGGCGAGACCGAGGACCTCGTGATCGGCCGCGAGCAGCTCGGCGACAACTGCGGAGCCGATCCAACCGGATGCGCCGGTGACGAATATACGCATGAGAATCCTTCCGATAGGCGATGTCAGTCGATGTCGTCACTGTAGCACTGATGTCAGCTCCTGCCATCAACTATGATCGTTGGGTGACTCGATGGGAGCCGAACGCGGCCGACCGACTGGCACGGGCGGCGCTCGAGCTCTACAGCGAGCGAGGATTCGAACAGACCACCGTCGCAGAGATCGCCGGGCGGGCGGGGCTCACCGAGCGGACGTTCTTCCGCCATTTCGCCGACAAGCGCGAGGTCCTGTTCGCGGGCGCGCGCACGCTGCAGGAGCTCGTCGTGACCGCGGTCGCCGGCGCGCCGGCTTCCGCAGCGCCGATCGACGCCGCCGCCGCCGGCGTCGAGGCGGCTGGCGCACTCCTCGAGGAGCGCCGCGAATACGCCCGACAACGACAGGCCGTCATTGCTGCCAACGCAGAGCTTCGCGAGCGCGAGCTGATCAAGCTCGCATCACTCGCCTCTGCGATCGCCGAGGCGCTGCGACGACGGGGCGTCGCAGACCCGGCCGCGAGTCTGGCCGCCGAGGCAGCGATCGCCGCCTTCAGAATCGCGTTCGAAGACTGGGCCAGCAAGGCCAAAGCGCCGGGCCTGCGACGACTGATTCGAGACTCGCTCGACGAGCTCAGAGCCGTGACGGCGGGTAACTGAGCGCCAGCCGGGCATAGCCGTGGCTCCCGCTGGTGTGGTGTGCGCCAGGAGCTAGGCGGTTTTACACGACGTGCTCACGGGGCCCGGCTCTTGTGTCGATGGATATTTGATGGAACGCGTTCTCACGCGCCCGCGCTTTCTCGGGGCAGTCGGTCTTGTCGCCCTCGCGACGGGCTTGTTTGCGGCCTGGATCGGATTGCGCGTTGGTGGTGGTCGGGTGACGCTTTGGGTCGATGATCTCGTCACCCCGCTGGCAGCGCTGATCGCGTGCGTGCTGTGCATGCGTGCCCGCGCTCGCCACAGTGGACGCATGCGCCTGTTCTGGACGCTGTTTGGCTGTGCGATGGCGTCCTGGACGCTCGCTGAGATCATCTGGGGCTACTACGCGCTGATCCTCAGCACGGCCTTGCCCGTGGTCTCCTGGGCGGATGTGGGCTACCTCTCGGCGATCCCGATCGCGGTCGCGGCGCTGGTCGTCCACCCGGCGACCCACGGTAGTAGCACGCGCAGGACCCGTTGGGTGTTCGACGCCCTCGTTGTCGCGAGCGCGCTGCTGTTCCTCAGCTGGACGCTTGTTCTCGGTCCCCTATGGCGCAGCTCCGATCCCGGAACATGGTCCGGGATCGTGGCGCTGGCCTATCCCTTCGGTGATGTGGTGATCGTCTTCTTCATCGTGCTCGCGATCCGTGGAATGACGAGTGGCGACCGACTATCCCTGTGGTGCCTGCTCGCAGCGCTGCTCGTGATGGCGCTAGCCGACAGCGCCTACACCTACCTCACCGCGTCGTCTAGCTACACCAGCCCTGGCCTGATCGATACCGGCTGGGTCGCCGCGTACCTCGGGATCGCACTTGCCGCGTTCAGCTCCCAGCCGCGCAGCGAGGTTGTGCTGAAGGCCGACCGCGAAAGGCCGTCGCTGGTTTCGCTGGTGGCCCCGCTCGTGCCGGTTCTGATCGCTCTGACCGTCACCGCAGTGGAGATCAGGCTCGGCCATCACCTCGACCACGCGGCCTGGTTGATGGCGTTCGCGCTGGTCGCAGTCGTCCTCGTTCGCCAAGCACTGATCCTCTTCGAGCTACTCGGTCCGGGCCACGGCCCATACGCTGGCCCGCGAGAAAGACTGGTGCAGGCAGCGCTACGTGGCGCACCGGACGAACGGCCGGCCTTGCAGGCACGCGACTATGACCCCGCCTGACATTCGCATCGAGCCGCCCGGCCGCGCCCAGCTCACGATCGCAAGAGCAGCAACCAGACAGGACGCCGATCACACCGCCCTCATGGTGATGGCGCTGAGCCTCGCGTGCACCGCCCTAGCCATCTTCGATCTGCTCCTCCTGGCAACCAACCACTAACGCCTCGGCGAACGGTGGGGCGGCGGATCGCCAACGAACGTCGAGCCCGGCTGCGCTTACTAACGTCGAGCCCGAGGCCGACCGACACATAAGAACCGCTCGAGATGGGCTAGCGGATCGGATGGCAACGCCAACTCGCGATGGAAGGAGCGGCGCGATGACCGAGCACGCCGCCGTGGTGTCTGCGAAGTCGACCGAGGTTGAGGTGCCAGAAAGGGCGATGACCGCCTTGGGCGGGCCAGCCAGTCCCCGTACACCGGATCGCGTGTCGCGCGTCCGAATGTTTCGGCCGATCGGCGTGATTGCCATCGCGTGCCTCACTCTGAGTGTTGGCTCGGCCACCATGACCGCTTCGGCGCAGGGAGCTCCGCTCCCCCACTGCTCCCACTACGCGAACTACACGGGCAGTGGCATCCCGCCCGGCAGCGGCATCCCGCCGTGGGGATTCCATGCTTCGCAGTCGTTCCCCGCTGGGGGGAGCGGTTTCGCGTGGGGCTGGGGGGACGTCAACCTGAACACGAACTGGATCTCCGGCAGGATCTGCCAAGACGGCCACGCTCCTGCGAGCATCATCGCGATCAAGGTCGGACCGCACATCAGCTATCACTCCCACGTCGCGATGATGTGGGGCTACCCGGGGAACCTCGTCAAGACGTCCTTGAAGGTCACCGCGAGCACCGATCCCGCGTGCGCAGTCGGGACGCTCGGACACATAACCATGTACGCCAGCTACAACGGGGTCCGCAGCGACAGCATGCAGTTTTTCTTTGACGCCGGCTGCCGCGACCAAGATCACCTCTACCACGGTCAGGTGGTCGCACAGGTCCCACCGCTCTAGGGGGACCAACTCCGACGAGTTTGCGTGTCTCACCGCTTGTGTTACCGATGGCTCACCGCGTTGCCCCGACGCTAGTGGTTACGGTCCGATGTCGTCGACTAGGCTCCCAGCGGGAGCGGTTCGACAAGGGAGAGGTGCGATGCACGATCGGTCAAAAGCGCCAGGCGGGGAGCACTCGCTGCTACAGATCACGTTGCGCAGCGGTATGGAGGAGGAGTATCAGCGTCGCCACGACGAGATCTGGCCCGAAATGGTGGAGGCTCTCCACGAGTCCGGGTTCAGCGACATGCGTCTCTTCCGCCATGAGCAGACCGTCACGATCTACTCGGTCGCGCACCCCGACGCGGCGACCGCTTGGGCGCGCCTACGCGAAACCGAAGTCAACGAACGCTGGGACGAGGCCGGCGCACACCTGCTCCAGCAGCCGGTGGTGCTGATCGAGTCGCCCCAGATCTGGGTGATGCCCTGACATCGGATCGTCACGATCGAACCCGCAGCCCGAGTTTGCTGTCTGGCGCACGGAGCGGCGCCGCTCCGTAACGCGAGGCACCAAACCAGCGCCATACGCTACGTCTATGGCTCGGATCCGGCTGCTAGACCGGGACGGGGCACGCGGGACTCTGGCGCTCGGGTGCTCGGATCTGAGGCGAAAGCGAGAGTTACGCATGCCCCCGAAGTTGAGCGTGCTTGTCAGCCTGGGAGCGCTCGAAGGGCAGCGAGGATGTCGTTGACCTCGGTGCGTCCTGTGTAGTCGGGGTGGATGTCGACGAAGCGCACGACGTGGTCGTGGTCGACGATCAGGACGGTCGGCATCGGTAGCAGGGTGTCGTTGTCCGCGCGGGACGTGCGGATGTCGACGCCGAGTTCGCGTTGCGCGGTGAGGCCGTCCTCGGAGGGCTGGAACGTGATTCCAAGCGAGGTGGCGAGCTCAGCGGCAGTGTCGCTGAGGACGGTGTATGTCAGTTCGGCCTTCTCCCGCGTGCTGAGCGAGGCGTCCGGCGTTTCCGGGGAGATCGCGACGAGGCGAGCTGAGTAGGCCTCGAGCTGGGGTAGGAGGTCGCGTTGGTAGGTGCGAAGCGTGAGGTTGCAGTACGGGCACCAGCCGCCCCGGTAGACGACGATGACGACGGGCCCATGCGTTGTGAGCTCCTCAAGCGTCTGGGTCTGACCGGTCGCGTCGGGGAGCGCGAATGGTGCAAGCGTGTCGCCCACCGAGACC
>JBEKBL010000202.1:0-4379 GCA_050015415.1 Solirubrobacteraceae bacterium | reverse complement strand
CACGCGCACCCGGCCACGTCTCTATCGACCTTCGAAGGAAAGGAGGGCGCAGTCGCCATCAGCGAGTGCGCCAAAATCGTAAACTGACGCGCAGCTGAAGCATGTTTGCCGTGATTAGCCCGGCATCTCGCTCTCGCTGGCGGGGGCGGGGATTAGCCCGTTATGCCGCGCGAGGCCACAGCAGGAAGTCGGGCGGCAGGAACCCATCGCCCAAGGCCGTCTGCGAGGCGCAGCTGCAGTCCGGACAGAGCACGCCCAGGACATCGAGATCATCCTCGTTGATGTAGATCGTCCACTCTTCCGGCAACGCACCGTCGCCGAAGGGGTGGGGCCTTCGGCACCAGGCGCAATGACACCGGCAGCGCTCGCCGTTGCAATGGGTACGCATACACATATGGTGCCCCGCCGCGCGCTGCGGCACACTCATCCATCTGTCCAGGGCCCGTCCCGAAAACCGAGAGGTAATGGGCCTTAGGGTCATGCGGATGACGCATCGAATGGCGCGAGGCGTAATGGCTTAGGAGTCGACAGAATCGATGATCACCCCGCCACCGGGCGCGACGACACGTAAAGACGCATGCAGAGGGGGCGTCCGCGTCGCCTGCCTTGGTGCGGTCGGGTGTCGGTGGCGGGCTGTAAGGTCGCGGCGGCTGGTGGACATGGTGGTGTATGGACGAAGCGATGCGTCGCGCGCAGGTCGAGACGCTGTTCGCGGAGCACGCGCGGGCGGTCCTGGCGTACGCGCGCCGGCGCACCGACTACGCGACGGCGTCGGATGTAGTGAGCGACGTGTTCGTCGTGGCACTGCAGCGGCTCGAGGACGTGCCGCCCAGTGACCCGTTGCCGTGGCTGCTCGCTTGCGCGCGGCGGGTGCTGCTGAACCAGCGGCGCGGGCAACAACGACGGACCAGGCTGTTTGAGCGGCTCGCTGCGAACGCGCCGCGCTTGCAGCCGGAGCATGAGCTGAGCGACGGTGCGTTGGCGAGCGCGCTGGCGACGATCGGCGAACGCGATCGCGAGGCTCTGCTGCTGACCGCCTGGGAGGGTCTGACGGCGGAGCAGGCTGCGCGCGTTCTCGGCTGCTCAACCCAGGCTTTCTGGGTGCGCAGCCACCGGGCGCGCAAGCGGCTAGCAGCGGCGCTTGAGAACAACACCACCACCCCCACCCTGACGATGGAGGCATGTAATGACTGACGTGATGACACGCCTTGCTGCGGCGAACCCTGTCGCGGCCGAGGAGGAAACGAGCGCCGGTGTGCTGACCGGGGCGCTTGAGCGGGTTCGTGTCGCGCCGGGGCGCGCGACGCGACGCGACGCGCAGCCGCGGCTGGTTCGTGGCGGCTTCGCGCTGGCCGGGACTGCTGGCGCCGCAGCGGTGGGGGTGCTCGTCCTCTCGGCCGGCACCGTGACGCCCACTGCGGAGGCGTTCCCGATCCTCCGCGGACCGGCCACCGACATCAGCCGGCTCATCCATATCCGCGCGGCAGCGGATAGCGCGCCGGGCGCGCTGGCTGGCTTCTCCGCGCCAGGGTCTTTCCTGTCGGCACTCCAGGACGCGCACGCATTCGCGGTGCCAAACGTGAGCGGGCTCGAGATGGGCTATGTCGTCGAGAGTCCGAACGACCAGACGCTGTGCCTCACGATCGCCCGCCAGCTGAACTACACGGGCTCGCCCGGGACGATCACCAGTGGGACGGTCGATTGCGATCCGGCGAGCACGGCCGAGCAGGCAGGCTTCGTGACGAGTGTCCCGACGGGCAGCGAGGACGCGTTCGCCGCAATCGTGCCTGCGGGCGCGACCGTCTCGCTCACCGAGGACGGGACGACGACCCCAGTCTCCGTCGATGACGGAATCGCGACCGGTGTCGTGCCGGACACGGCCACGCTGACGATTGACGTCGCCGGGACGAGCACGAGCTACCCGGTCTCGACGGCGCCGAGCAACAAAGTGTGGGCCTGGTCTACGCGGACGAATGCCGGACCGACAGGCCCCATCGGAAGCAGCGCCCCAGTCGGCGCAAGCGGCTCGACGGTAGCAAGCGGTCCAACCAACTGACCGGCGGGCGACGCTCGCCGTGCGAACCTCGGCGAGCGTCGGCCATCCTGCTCCAAGCGCGGACCTACCAATCCGCCGGAAAGCCGCTCGGTCGGATCACCACTTGCCGGCGTAGACGACTTCGGTTCTCGCGATGCGGAGGCACGTCAACCGCGCGCGCCTGCTTGGATTTCGAGCGGATGGGACTAGATCACCGATCATTCACCGCGTCATGACTGACCGACCGCATCACCGAAACCTGGCGCCACCCGTACTCCCAGTGCGCGGCGATGTTTGACGCCCCACTCTGGCGCGACTACTTCGTGATGGTCGGCGGCGGGGCAGCCGCCTTGACAGGCCTGGTGTTCGTCGCGATGTCGCTGCACCTTTCAGACGTCGCCTCCGATCCGACGCACCGCCACCGCGCCCGAACGATCCTCACCGCGCTCACGACTGTATTCATCCGCTGCGGGCTCGTCCTCATGGGTGGCCAAACGGCGCGCGCCGTCGGCATCGAGATCTTCGTTGTGATCGTTGGCGTCGAGATCGTCGTGCTGCGAAGTCTCAACCAAGCGCTCCGCGGCAGCGGCGCGGCACAACACGGCGTTCTATCCCGAACACTCGGCTACGCGGCTTGCCTGACCATCGAGCAGACCGGGGCTGTGATCCTGTTCTTCGGGCACACCTGGGGCCTCTACGCGGTCGGGCTGGGAATGATGGCGTCGTTCCTGTTCATAGTGTCCGGGGCATGGCTTCTGCTCGTCGGCGTCGACTCGCCGGCTCGGCGCCGGACCCCGTAGACGGCGCTAGCGCGCGAATCGCGCACCGCGCCGACCCAGCAACGGCTTCTCGTCAACGCAGGAGGTCACCGCTGTCTGTCCGAGGAGGCGTCTCGGCACGGTTGCCGGGCAGCCACTGTGGGACAGGGCGTCGCTGTAGTGACGTAGGCGACCGTTTTGCGGATGTGGTCGCTTGTTAGGCGCCGCTGATGAGGTGGCGGAACACGTTGTCGTCGCGGTAGGAGCCGTCGTCTTGGTGAGCGGTTGCGATGAATGCGCCGGTGAGTGCCTGTCGGGTCGCGGCGTCTCCTGCGTGCTGCGCGCACCGCTCGATCCACGTTGAAGACCGTCCCGCCCCGCCATTTGCGCGTGACACCCGTGTCGGTCTCGTTGACGGACCGGTGGGCCATGCGTACATTGCCGTGCGTGGCTGACCAGCCGGATCCGCTCGCCGCCTTCGTTGCGCCACTTACGCCAGACCCGGGCGAGCCAGATGCATCGGCAACAGCCTGGCCGTTGTGGCGACTATCCAAATCCACGTGGATCACGATCGGTGTTCTGGCGCTCGGCGGGCTCGGCGTCGCGTCACATCTCCTGGGTCTCCTAAACGTGAACGGGGCGGCGGTGGCTGCGGATCCGACCCTAGCGCCGCAATCAGTTGCGGGTTTCATAGCCGATGTGCTGGGCATCGCGCTCGGACTCGGACTTATGGCTCGCAAAGAGATAGCGCGGGCGATTTACGTGCTCCTGTCTGTGCTCGTTATCGCGCTACTCGTAACCGGTACCGGCACTGCCAACGCCAGCGCCGCTGAGCTCTTAATCGAGTGCATCTTCCAGCTGTTCGTTTTTGTGTTCCTCACGAGGCGCTCCGTCGCGAACACGTTCCACTGACCTGGGACAATGGCCGCAAGACGCGGCAACTGCAGGGGAAGCCCGCGGGCGCAGTTGGCGGCCCTATCGGCTCTGCTCCCGATTCCAAATCGCAGTCTAGACTCGCGACCGTGATGGCCGTTGTCAACGTGCTGGGCCCCGTGCGTGGTCCGGTGATCGCGGCTTGTGCCCTGTTCTTCCTAATTGGTCGAGCGCGGTTTATTGTCAACCCAAACCGCAGCGAAAGACGCCGCCAGAAGTTCGCCGTGGCTGCACCGTAACGACCGATTGGAGTGGAGATGGCGAAGCTGATCTATGCGGCGATCGCCTCGCTTGACGGGTACGTCGAGGACGAGGAGGGCAGGTTCGACTGGGCGGCGCCGGATGACGAGGTGCATGCGTTCCTCAACGATCTCGAGCGGCCGATCGGCACCTACCTATACGGGCGCCGGATGTACGAGACGATGGTGTTCTGGGAGACCGTGAGCACCGAGGCCGGTGAGCCGGCGGTGTTCTCGGACTATGCCGGGATCTGGCGGTCAGCTGAGAAGATCGTGTACTCCCGCGCGCTTCAGACGGTATCCAGCGCGAGGACGCGGATCGAGCGCGAGTTCGATCGAGACGCCGTCCGGTTGCTCAAGCAGTCCTCGGGGGCCGATATCACGGTCGGGGGTGCCGAGCTCGCCGGCCACGCA
>JBEKBL010000201.1:0-4383 GCA_050015415.1 Solirubrobacteraceae bacterium | reverse complement strand
ATCACCACTGGTTCGGCGGGATCGACACCGACATGCCGATCGACCTGACGACGCACTCGCTGTTTGGGGTCTCGAAGGCGGCCGCCGATCTGCTCGTTCAGGAGTACGGCCGCTACTTCGGCATGCCGACGGTGTGCTTCCGCGGTGGCTGCCTCACAGGACCGCAGCACGCTGGCGCGCAGCTACACGGATTTCTTGCCTACCTGATGAAGTGCACGGTCACGGGGACGCCATACACCGTTTTCGGCTACGACGGCAAGCAGGTCCGCGACAATCTTCACGCCAGCGATGCGGTACGAGCCTTCGCCGCCTTCCACTCGGCGCCGCGCGCCGCGGCCGTCTACAACCTCGGCGGCGGGCGTGCCGCGAACGTCTCGATGCTCGAGGCGATCGAGCTCTGCGAGCGGATCGCCGGCCGCGAACTCAGCTACACGCTGTCGGGCGAGCCGCGTCGCGGGGACCACCGCTGGTGGATCAGCGACCTGCAGGGCTTCATCGGCGATTACCCCGGTTGGCAGCCGACGGTCGGCATCGAGGCCGTGCTCCGCGAGATCCATGATCAGAACGTCGAGCAGTGGGACGCGAGCGGCGGTGGCTGAGGCTCGCCGCGTCCCGCACGACGAGCGGACGAGCTGAGCCGGCGGACGGCTAGAGTTGGCCGCCATGTTTGCGAGGGTCCTGGTCGCGAACCGTGGCGAGATCGCGGTTCGCGTCATCCGTGCGCTCGAGGAGCTTGGCGTCGAGAGCGTCGCCGTCTACTCGGAGCTCGACCGGCAGGCGCTTCACGTCGCCCGCGCTGACGCCGCGTACCTGCTGGGCGGCGCGAGCCCAGGCGAGAGCTACCTCAACGTCGCCCGCATCCTCGAGGTCGCACGCGAGTCAGGGGCCGAGGCGATCCACCCCGGTTACGGATTCCTCGCCGAGAACGCGGGATTCGCGACGGCCTGCGAGGAGGCTGGAATCGTCTTCATCGGTCCGCCCGCCAGTGCAATCGAGGCGATGGGGTCGAAGACGCGAGCGCGCGAGCTGATGGCCGGCGCGGGGGTCCCGATTGTGCCGGGCACGACCGAGCCGGTTGCCAGCGTCGCGGACGCACGCCGAATAATCGAGGCTGAGATCGGCTATCCCGTGGCCGTCAAGGCTGCGGGAGGCGGCGGTGGCAAGGGCTTTCGCGTCGCGCTCGCCGACAGCGAGCTCGAGGAGGCCTTCGCGGGCGCGGCACGGGAGGGCGAGAAGTTCTTCGCCGACGACACCGTCTATCTCGAGCGCTACCTGCCCGACCCCCGCCACGTCGAGGTCCAGGTGCTCGCGGACGCGCACGGCGCGGTGGTCCATCTCGGGGAGCGAGACTGCTCGATCCAGCGGCGCCATCAGAAGCTGATCGAGGAGTCACCGGCGCCGCCGTGGATCGTTGACGGCGCGCTGCGCGAACGGATCGGTGCAATCGCGACCGATGCGGCACGCGCGGTCGGCTACCGCGGCGCAGGAACGATCGAGGGCCTGCTCGCTGACGGCGAGTACTTCTTCCTCGAGATGAACACGCGCGTGCAGGTCGAGCACTGCGTGACCGAGCTGACGAGTGGCATCGACATCGTCAAGACCGGCATCCGCGTCGCGGCCGGCGAACCGCTCGCGTTCAGCCAGGACGACGTCGTGCTGCGCGGGCACGCGATCGAGTGCCGCATCAACGCCGAGGACGCCGCGATCGGCTTCGTCCCTGCGCCGGGGCGAATCCTCAGCTACCGCGAGCCGTCGGGTCCGGGCGTGCGAGTGGACTCCGGCGTCGGCGCGGGCTCCGAGATCTCGCCGATGTACGACCCGATGATCGCGAAGCTGATCGTCTGGGACAGCGACCGTGCGGAGGCGACACGCCGGATGCTGCGTGCGCTCGCCGAATACGAGATCGGCGGGGTCACCACGCTGCTGCCGTTCCACCGGGCGCTGCTCGCGACCGAGCAGTGGGAGCGCGGCGAAACCTGCCGCGACCTGCTCGAGGACCCGGACTGGCTGAGGGCTTCCGCGCCTTCTTCGACAGAGGCGCCCGCAGACGCCGAGGCGCCCGACGACGGCGCTGTGGCCCTCGACTACACGGTGGAGGTGTCGGGCAGGCGCTTCGACGTCAAGGTCATCGGTCCGCCGGGCGGGCCGCTCGCAAGCACCAACGGAGCCGGGGGACCACGCACCAAGCGCGCCCTGCGCGAGCGCAGCAAGAGCACTGCCGTGTCAGGAGATGTGCTCAGCTCACCGATGCAGGGGACCGTCCTGAAGATCGCGATCGAGGTCGGGGCGCAGGTCGAAGAAGGGACGCTCGTCGCGATCATCGAGGCGATGAAGATGGAGAACGAGATCACGGCGCACAAGAGCGGCACCGTCGCCGAGCTTCCGATCAGCGTCGGTGCGTCGGTCGGCGCGGGCGAGCCGCTCGCCGTCATCAGCTCGCCGACGTGAGCGGCGAGCCGCGCGTATGGCGCGCGCAGGCGGATGACACCGACGACGTCGCGCGGCTGCTGATCGCGTTTCGTGACTGGCTCGACGGCGACGCGCCGAGCGAGACGGCGATGCACGACTCCGTCTCCCGACTGATCGGCGAGCGCGACACGGAGTTCCTGCTGGCAGCAGCTCCGCCGGCGCCCTCGCCGGCGGGCGTCTGCCAGCTGCGCTTTCGCCATTCGGTCTGGATGTCGTGCGAGGACTGCTGGCTGGAGGACCTGTTCGTCGAGGACGCCGCGCGCGGCAAGGGTCTCGGCCGCGCACTGGTGCTCGCAGCGTTCGAGCGCGCCGGCGCGCGCGGCGCGAAGCGGATCGAGCTCGACACCAATGAGGACAACCTTGGGGCGCTCGCGCTGTACGAGTCGCTCGGCTTCTCGGCGAGCAGCAAGGCGCACGGCCCGTTGCAGGGGCGCGACGTCTTCCTGGGTCGCCCGCTCTAGGCCAGCCGAGCGAGGTTCTCGGCGTGCAGGCGCCGCTGCTCGGAGTCGCGACGGCCGGCCGGTAATGGCGCCCCATCACCGTCGCGTTGCAGAGCGTCGAGGTAGGCGCGGTCCTCGCCGAGGACCCTCTGCGCCGTCTCGCTGTCGATCACGCCGCCATGGCCGGGCACGACCCGCGAGGCCGCGTCGACGAGCGGCTCGAGCCGCGTCAGCGTGTCGAGGTAGGCGCCCACGCCGGCGGACACCGTCGGAATCTCGATCGGCGAGAGGTAGTCGCCGCAGACGAGCAGACCGAGCCAGGGAGCCCAGATCGCCATACCGTCGACGGTGTGTCCCCCGGTCGGGTGCAGCTCGAGCTCGCTGTCTCCCAGTCCGCAGTAGCCCGGCACGGCAAGCGGCTCAACCTGGCCCAGCGAAAGGGGCGCCGGGCGTGACACGTAGAAGCGCTCGTCGAACTCGCGCAACTCGCGCTGCGGCGCACCGGGCTCGGCCCGCAGCCGCGCGGCGGTCGTCTCCGCCACGCCGAGTGCGGCACCGGGGAACGCGAGGCGGCCGAGCAGATGGTCCCAGTCGGCGTGCGTCGCGAGCAGGCCACTCAGCGGGAAGCCAGACTGCTCAAGCACCGCCGGCAGCAGCTCGAGCTCGTCAGGCAGCACCGGGGAGTCGATCACGAAGCCCTCGGCGCCGTCGCCTGCGCCACCGCGAACCAGAGTGCAGGTGGTGCGCCACAGCCGGCTCTCCAGGACGATCACGTCCTCGTGCACGCCGATCGCGCGCATCCCAAATCCTCAGGCCGGTCCGGCGGGCGAGTCGCCGCTAGGCGATTCCGAGCAGTTTCGCCGCCTCGCGCAGGTTGGCGACCTCGGCAGTCGGCTTGCGCTGCCCGGCGTCGAGTGTCTCCTTGTGGCGGTTCACCCAGATCACCGGGATCTTTGCCTTCACGCAAGGCTCGATGTCGTGGTAGTAGCTCGAGGCCACGTGCACCCAACCCTTCTTGCCGCCGATGCGTCGCGCACACTCGTTGAAGTGGGCCGCGTCCGGCTTGTACGAGCGGACCTGCTGGGCGGTGACGACGATGTCAAAGTCGATCTGGAGATGGCGCCGCGTCTGGCCGAGCAGCTTGTCATCGATGTTCGAGATCAGGCCGACGTTGTACTTCTTGGCGATCTTGTCGAGCTGGACACGCGTCTCGCGAAACGGCTCCCAGCGCTGGACGGAGTCGGGCAGGAAGCCTGAGCGCGACGGTTCGAGCGGCCAGCCGAGGCGCTTGGCGATCTCGACGACGGTGCGTCGCAGCACCTCGGCGTAGAGCTCGTAGGAGCCGCCCTCGATCTCGCGCTCGATCTCCATGAAGAGCGGGATCACCTCTTCGCGTTCGATCGTGAAGCCGTCGCGGTTGGCCTCGGCCGAGAACGCATCCCAGATGCCTTTCTCCCAATCGATCAAGGTGCCG
>JBEKBL010000200.1:0-4389 GCA_050015415.1 Solirubrobacteraceae bacterium | reverse complement strand
TCTCACGCACGAGATGGAGGAGGTCTTCGAGCTGATCCGCCAGCGCCGCGGCGCGGTGGCTCGCGAGACGATCGACGTCGTGCTCGAATGCATCGATGAGCTGTCCGCTGCCCTCGACGCGATCGAGGAAGGCGGTGAGGAAAAGATCGACCCGGAGCCGCTGATACCGCGCCTTCGCGCTCTTGTGCGCTCGCGCGAGGCCTCCGATCAGCCGGGTGCGCCAGGGGGCGACCGTCGTGAGGCGCCGGCTTCTGCTGCGCTCCCGACGCCTGCGCTGCCGACGTTTCGCGTCGAGTTCGCCGCCACCGCCTCCATGCCTTCGGTCCTCACCTACGTCCTACTCAGCGAGCTGCGCGACCGCGACATGCTCGTCTCCTCAGTCCCGTCAGCGGACGAGCTCGCCGACTGGGATGGCCGCGCGGTCGCGATCACCTGCTCGGAGGGCTGCGTGCTGGCTGACGTCGAGGGCGTGGCGTTCGCGGTCGAGGGGGTGGCCAGGGTCAGCGCGGCCGGCGACGCGCACGTCGAAGGGCACGCGACTCGTGGGGGTGTGCCTTCGGACCCCGACGCGCAGGGTTCTCCGGCAACTGCGATCGCCCGCGCGCGCACCGTTCGCGTCGACGCCGAGCGACTCGATCAGTTGATGCACTTCATGGGCGAGCTGGTCGTGCACCGGACACAGCTCGCGGCACTCGTTGCTCAAGCCGACGTTCCGGGCTTGCCCCAGGCGATGCAGGAGCTCGAACGAACCTCGCATGCACTGGGAGCGCTCGTCATGAAGGTTCGGATGATCGAGATCGAGGCTGTGTTCGCGAGACTGCCGCGCCTTGTTCGCGACACGGCGGCCAAGCTCGGCAAGGAGGTCGAGCTGATCGTCAGCGGGGCCGAAACCGAGCTCGATCGCACTGTCGTCGATGCGCTCGGCGACCCGTTGGTCCATCTGGTGCGTAACGCCATAGATCACGGCCTCGAGCCGTCCGAGGCGCGCGTCGCCGCGGGTAAGCGGCCCGTCGGCAGGCTGATGATCTCGGCTCGCCAAGCGGGACGGGGAGTCGTGATCACTGTCCGCGATGACGGTGGCGGAATCGACCCGGCGAAGGTGGCGGCAGGTGCCCGTCGGCAGGGTCTGCTCGGCCACGATGAGCGGCTGACCAACGAGCAAGCCCAGGACATGCTGTTCAAAGCCGGCTTCTCAACAGCGAGTGAGATCGGTGACATCTCTGGGCGCGGGGTCGGGCTCGACGCTGCACGAGATGCGGTTCGCGCGCTCGGGGGCGACATCGTCATCCAGTCAGAGAGTGGCGCCGGCACACTGGCGGAGATCCGCCTGCCGTTGACGCTCGCGATCACCGCGGCGCTGGTCGTCGAGGTCGCCGGCCTGGCCTTCGCCTTGCCGCTGGATCGAGTCGAATGGACGCTCGCGCTGGCCGACCACAACGTTCGCTATGCCGCCGGGCAGACGATGCTCGTGCTACCCGACGGCGTTGTGCCGCTCTGCGACGCAGCGCGCGTGCTCACCGGTCACGACGCGCATGAGGCGCCCGAGCACGCGGTGATCGTCCGCGTCGGCGAGGACCTGCTGGCACTCGCCGTGGGAGAGCTGATCGGCCAGCGCGAGCTCGTCACCCGGCCGCTTCCGCCCGACCTCGAGCTCACCGGGCCTATCTCGGCGGGAGCGATGCTCGCCGAGGGAGAGATCGCGCTGATCGTCGATTGCGAAGCGCTTGCGGATGCTCTGGCGAGAGAGGTGACAGCGCATGCACCTGCTGCCTGAGCGCCCAGCTCGCGCCGCGAGGCGACGCAGCCTGACGGCCGACACGTACACCGACGCCGAGCTCGATGCGCTACGGGAGGTCGCCAATATCGGCTCGAGCACCGCGGCGACCGCGATGTCATCGTTGATCGGCGTCCCAGTTGAGGTCTCCGCTCCATCGGCGCGCGCAATGCAGCTGACCGACGCGATCGAGCGTGTTGGCCCTGCCGAGATGGTCGTCACGACGGTGGTGGTGCCGGTGACGGGAGATCTCGAGGCGCTCGTCTTGATGGTGCTTGCGCCTCACACCGAGGAGGGGGCCTGCGGGTTGATCGGCGTTGAACGCGACAGCGATCTTGGTCGCTCGGCGCTCGTCGAGCTCGGCAACATCCTTGCCGCGTCCTACCTCGGCGCGCTGTCGACCCTGACCGGGCTGTCGCTGGAGCCCTCTCCTCCTGAGGGCGTGCGCGACATGCTGAGAGCGGTGTTGTCGAGCGCCCTGATCCGCGACGACGGCGAAGGCGACGTGCTCATACTCGAGTCGACGCTGTCTGTCGCTGTGGCGGAGTGCTCGCCGACGTTCCTGTTCGTTCCGAGCGGTGGCAGTGTCGAGGAGATCATCGAGCGGCTGCGTGTCCCAGCGTGAGCCAGCCGGAGATCTTCGTCGGGATGGGAGAGCTCGCGGCGACCGCTGATGCGAGCGACGTCTTGACAACCGTCGGCCTCGGTTCTTGCGTCGCCGTCGCGATGGTGGATCCGATCGGCCACGCGGCAGGACTGGCGCACGTGATGTTCCCGCAGGCGCGCCAGGTGCACGTGGCACAGCCTGGCAAATACGCCGATACGGCCGTCGCCGAGCTGCTCGCTGCGCTCGCTCGATTCGGAAGCCCGAGATCTCGCCTGTGCGCAGTGCTGGTCGGCGGCGCGCGCATGTTCTCCTTCCAGGGCGCCGGCAGCACCGAGATGGGCGCGACCAACCTTGCGGCCACGCGCGAGGCACTGACGGTTGCGGGAATCCCGATCCGCGCCAGCGCGACCGGCGGCTCGACCGGTCGCAGCATTCGCATCCACGCCGGCGACGGTGTGGTGCGCATGCGCGAGGCCGGCGTCGATACCGAGCTCTACCGTCCTCCGGCGGCCCGGCCGCGCAACGGAGCGACGCGGTGAGCAGGCCGGCGACAGTGGGGCGCGGGTGCGAGCCGCCCGCCGCTCTAGTCCTCGGCGGACCGGTCGATGACCCGATTGAGCTGTTTGCGGCCGCGGGCCTCGAGGATGCGGGCTTCTGCGACTCGGGGGCTCGTGCCGCAACGGATCGGAATCGATGCAAAGGACTTGGTTCAGGCAGTTGGACAGTTTGGCGGGCGTGCGCATGAGAGCGCGGGCGAACAGACAAGCGATGCTGGCGTGGTAACGGAAGGGAGTGGTCGATGGCCAGGGTGCTCGTAGTCGACGATGCGCTGTTCATGCGCAAGGTCGTGTCCGATGCGATCATCGCCAGCGGTCACGAAGTGATCGGAGAAGCCGCGAACGGCGATGAAGCGGTCGCTCGCTTCAAGGAGCTGCGTCCGGACGTGACGACGCTGGACATCACGATGCCGCAGAAGGACGGGTTGACGGCGCTGCGAGAGATAATCGCGCTGGATCCGGCTGCGCGTGTCCTCATGTGCTCCGCGCTCGGCCAGGAGGGCAAGGTGCTGGAGGCGATGAAGGCCGGCGCGAAGTACTTCGTCGTCAAGCCATTCGAGGAGTCCCGCCTGATCGCCGCGCTGAACAAGGCGATCGCCTAGATGCTTAGAGCTGCGTCCACAGTCCGTTGGCGCGCGCAAACACCATGCCGTGCGGACGGGATTGGTGATTCGGCCATCTCGTCAGCGTGGAAACGGCAGCGAGCTATAGTGGGCAGGGATGTCAGGTCGAGCTGATCCGGAGACGGAATCCGACCAGCCCGCTCCGCGGACGCGGCGCAGCCATCGCCTTGTGAAGGTTGCTGCGCTCGGCGGCGCCGTTGCGCTGCTGCTCAACGAGGATCTGCGCAACCAGCTTCTCAACGCGCTGTTCGGTGCCGAGGAGGAGTTCAGCTACAGCTCGGTGACAGAGCCCCTGGCGGAGGAGACCCGGCCCGACGACATCTCCGAGCCCTGGGTCCGAGCCGCCGCGCCCAGCGCTCCGACCGGCCCCGGTTCGGAGCCGGCGGTCGCTGACGCCGAGGACGCAACGACGCCTGACGGCGACTCCCCATGGACCGAGGGCGTTGGTCGGCCGGCGTCGGTCTCTCCTTCGCCCGCCGCCTGGCGCGCCGCCGCGGAGGAAGCCGAGAGCGCGCAGGCCGACGCGGAAAGCGACGCCCCGGAGCCGCCGTCCGAAGCGGAGGCCGAAGCTGAATCGGACGAAGCTGCGTATGCGACGCCGGGCCGCGAGCCGGGGATGACCGAGCCGGAGTTCCAAGGCACGGAGCCGGAGCCACACGACTTCGAGCCTGAGCCGGCGGTGCAGGACTCCGCGGCGGCGAGCGAGCCGGAGCTGGAGCCGTACGCGTTCGAGCCCGCGGCGAGCGAGCCGGAGCCGGAGCCCTACGCGTTCGAGCCTGCGGCGAGCGAGCCGGAGCCGGAGCCCTACGCGTTCGAGCCCGCGGCGAG
>JBEKBL010000199.1:0-4394 GCA_050015415.1 Solirubrobacteraceae bacterium | reverse complement strand
GACCGTCATCGACGTCAACGAGGCAGATTTCGAGCGCGAGGTAATCGAGCGCTCGCACACAACGCCGGTCGTCGTCGACTTCTGGGCGGCGTGGTGCGGCCCGTGCCGCCAGCTTGGTCCGCTGCTCGAGGCCGCTGCCGCGGCACGGGAAGGCGATGTCGTGCTCGCCAAGCTCGATACGGACGCGAATCCGCAACTCGCCAGCGCGTTTGCAATCCAGGGGATTCCGGCTGTCAAGGCGTTTCGCGACGGCGCCGTCGTGGCCGAGTTCGTGGGCGCGCAGCCGCGCCCCGGCGTCGAGGCGTTTTTCGATGCGATTGTGCCTTCGGAGGTCGATCGCCTCGTGCTCGCAGGCGATGAGGCCTCGCTGAGACGTGCCGTTGAGCTCGCACCGGGTAACACGGACGCCGCCGTTCCGCTCGCGCGGCTGCTGCTCGCGCGTGGCGAGGACGATGGCGCGCTTGCGGTGCTCGAGGCGGTGCCTGCGGGCTTCGAAGCGGACGGACTGCGCGCCCGCATCGAGTTGCAAAGCGCTGGGGAGTTTGCTGACGCCCTGAGCGCGATCGACGCCGGCGATCGCGAGCGGGCCTTCGAGTTGCTGCTGGCGGCGCTCGACGAGCCGGGCGGCCAGCGGGAGGATGTTCGCCGCGTTATCGTCGGCGAGCTCGCGCGCCTGGAGGCTGCCGACCCGCTGGCGCGCGAGACGCGTCGTCGACTCGCGGCAGCGCTGTTCTGACGCGAAGCGCCTGATGCGTCTGCGCCGGTGAGCACAATCGTGCGATGACCGAATCGCGCCGGGTGATCGCCCACCTCGACATCGACGCTTTCTACGCCTCAGTCGAGTTGGAACGCCACCCGGAGGCGCGAGGCCGCCCGCTCGTCGTGGCGGGCACGGGACCACGCTCGGTCGTGACCACGGCCAGCTATGAGGCGCGGCGCTACGGCATCGACTCCGCGATGCCCGCTGCGCGGGCGCGAGCGCTTTGCCCAGATGCGATCTTCATCGCGCCGGATTTCGCCGCGTACCGGGCGAAGAGCCGCGAGGTATGGGACATCGTGCGGGCTGGCTTCGAAACGGTCGGGCAGGCCGGGATCGACGAGGCGTATCTCGACATCAGCTCGCTCGACCGGCCGCTACCTGCGTTGCGCCAACTCGTCGTTGCGGTGCGCGAGCGCACCAGCCTCCAGATCTCGGTCGGCGTCGGACCCTCACGCCTGGTAGCCAAGACTGCCAGCTCGGCCTTCAAACCGGCGGCGTTCGTCGCCATGGGTCGTGAACAGGCAGCTGCACACTTCGCCGGGCACCCTGTTCGATTGCTACAGGGCATCGGCCCGAAGACCGCTGAGCGCCTCGCAGGCGTCGGTGTGGAAACCGTCGGTGACCTGCAGAGCGCGAACCCGACGCTGCTCGCCCAGCGTTTCGGCGAGCGCCAGGCGCTCGCGTTGAACGCCCGGGCCCATTTTCACGACGACAGCCCGGTCGAGACGTCGCGGGTCGCGAAGTCGCGCTCCAGCGAGCTGACCTTTCCGGCCGATGTGAGCGATCAGACCAGGCTCGAGCAGACACTGGTGGAGCTTGCGCTCGAGCTCGGCGACGGCCTGCGGACGCGCCGGCGACGCGCGCGGACGATCGCCGTCAAGGTTCGTCTTGACGACTGGACCACCGTGACGCGCGCGCGAACGCTGCCGGGTTTCACCGATGAGAGCGCGACGATCGCTGCGACGGCGCTCGAACTGCTCCGCGCCTACGCGCCGCCGCGCCCCGTCCGCCTCCTCGGCGTGCGGGTCGCGTCGTTCGACGACGAGCCAGCTGGAGCACCCGCCGACGGCCACGGCAGCCAGCTGGCGCTCCAGCTCTAGTCGCTGCCGCATTAGTGGTTCGCCCACACCTCGGTTAGGTCACCGGCACCGAGTGCTTCCTTGGTTGCCAGGGTCAGGTCGTAGTCGCGGCCCGCAACGTACGGTCCACGATCGATCACGCGTACGCGCAGCGTACGGTGGCGGTAATGCAGCGTGACGGGCGTCCCACACGGGAGGGTCCGGTTGGCAACGCCCAACGTCCGGGCGGTGAGCTCCTCGCCGCACGCGGTCCGCCCACCCGGCGCGTACCACGACGCGAGCACGGTGTGAAACACATCAACGCGCGGGGCCGGGACGTATGCGACTCCGCCGGCCTCGGCGACGCGCAGGCGCAGCGGATGGATGCCGAGACCGCGCGCCCGGAACGACAGCGTGAAGCTGCCGGTCGAGTCAAGCGCCCGTGCCGCCAAGCGCCAGCGGTGCGCGAAGCGCTCCTGGAGGCTCACACTCTCGAGCCCGGGCGCCGGCTCGAGCAGGCCCGTGACGGTGACGCGGTGGTCGAGCAGCACGTCGCGCGCCGCGACACTGCTCAAGATGACCGGCTCCCCCGTGGTCCCGCTCTCGCCGCTCCCGCCAGCGGCTGGCGCCGGCGGCGTGGTGCTGCTGCTCGCGACTGCGGCCGTGCCCGTGAGGGCGACGGCGAACGTCACTACGATCGCGCCGACGACGGGCGCGATCAGCCTTTCAGCGATCAATTGCACTCCTCACATCGCCGCCTACGGGGTTAGCTGTCGGGCTCGCGGCCGTCGTCACAGCTCACTCCCGAGCTGTGATCCACCGTCGCTACGACCGCAGACAGGCGGTCGATTCGCCCCATCCGGCCCTCGCGCTGACGCGCAGCAGGCCGGCAGTGGGTCCCCCGCTCGCCCTCGCTGGATGCAGGACGACTCGGCGGTCTGATTAACCGCGGTGAATCGTAGCGGAGCCTTCGGACCGGCCCGACGGGGTACGCCGAGAGTGCCGCGTGCTGCGGGATAATTCGTCCTCATGGGAGATCCTCCGCGGCTCCGGCTCGCCGTCTGTCAAGTCGATCCGACGGTCGGCGCCATCGTCGCCAATGAGACGCTCATTGCGCGCGGCATCGCCGCGGCGCGTGAGGCGGGAGCGGACCTGGTCCTCTTCGGTGAGCTGGCACTCAGCGGTTATCCGCCCGAGGATCTGCTTTACAAGGAGCATTTCCTGCGCGACTGTCGCGCTGCCCTCGAGCGGCTTGCGGTGGACACCGACGGGATCGTCGCCATCGTCGGCTTTCCCGAACGCTCCGACCGGGTGTACAACGCAGCCGCCGTGCTTTCGCGTGGCGCCGTCGCCGGTATCTATCGCAAGATCCACCTGCCCAATTACGGCGTCTTTGACGAGCAGCGATATTTCGCGCCGGGCGCCGGTGCCGGCGTGATTGAGGTCAACGGGCGGCGCATCGGCCTGACTGTCTGCGAGGACATCTGGGTCTCGGGCTCGCCCTGCTCGGAGCTGGCGCGCGCCGGCGCCGGGCTGATCGTGAACATCTCGGCTTCGCCGTACCACGCCGGGAAGGGACTCGAGCGCGAGCTCGACGTGGTTGGCGCGCGCGTTTCCGAGACAGGGATTCCGTGCGCGTTCTGCGCGCTTGTCGGCGGACAGGACGAACTCGTCTTCGACGGCCACTCGTTCGTACTCGGCCGTGACGGGACGCTCCTCGCGCGGGCCGCTCAGTTCTCCGAGGAGATGTTGATCTGCGACGTCGAGCTTGCGACTCCCCAGCAACCGGAAGAGGGCAAACGTGGCGCCGTGAAAGTGCTCGCGCGCGTCAAGCTGCCTGTCCGGGTCACGCCACCTCCCGCGAGCACGCCTCGAACTGCCTCGCTCCTCGAACCACGCGAGGCCGAGATTTACGCAGCGCTCGAGTGCGGTTTGCGCGACTACGTGCGCAAGAACGGCTTCCACCACGTCGTGCTCGGTCTCTCAGGTGGGATCGACTCGGCGCTCGTCGCGGCGATCGCCACCGATGCGCTTGGGGCGGAGCACGTGACAGCCGCGGTGATGCCTTCGGCGTTCTCCTCCTCGGAGACCCAGGACGACGCACGCTCGCTGGCCGCCAGTCTCGGCGCCGACGTGCTCGAACTACCGATCGACCCGCTGATGGCCGACTACGCAGCGCTGCTCGCGCCGGCATTCAGCGACCGCGAGGCTGACACCACCGAGGAGAACCTGCAGGCCCGGATCCGCGGCAACCTGTTGATGGCGCTGTCGAACAAGTTCGGCTGGCTGGTGCTGACGACCGGAAACAAGTCGGAGATGTCTGTCGGTTACTCGACGCTCTACGGAGACTCCGCCGGTGGCTTCGCGGTGATCAAGGACGTGGAGAAGACGCTCGTCTACGCGCTCGCTCGCTGGCGTAACCGCTCTGAGGTGCTGATCCCGACCTCGATTCTCGAGCGCCCGCCGTCCGCCGAGTTGCGCCTCGGCCAGCGCGACGACGACTCGCTGCCGCCCTACGAGATTCTCGACGCGATCCTGCGCGGGTACGTCGAGCAAAATGCCGGCCGTCGCGAGCT
>JBEKBL010000198.1:0-4398 GCA_050015415.1 Solirubrobacteraceae bacterium | reverse complement strand
CCTCTCACTCGTCGCCGCGAGCTTCTTCGTGCTGCGCCAATCCAACTACAAACGCCTCCTCGCGTACTCCTCGATCGAGCACATGGGAATCGTCGCGCTCGGCATCGGCTTCGGCGCGCCGCTCGCGATTGCCGGCGCGCTCCTCCACGTGATCACGCACGCCTCGGCGAAGGGACTCGCGTTCTTCGGCGCCGGGTCGCTGCTGCGCGGCTATGAGACGAAGGAGATCGACGCCGTCACCGACGCCGGCCGGCGGATGCCGTGGACGGGATCGATGGTGCTGACGGCGGCGCTCGCGCTGTCAGGCCTGCCGCTGTCGGGCGTCTTCCGCAGCGAGTTCGAGATCGTCGTCGGCGGCTTCGCACGCGCGCAGTACGTTGGCGTCGTGATCCTGATCGTCTTCGCCAACCTCGCGTTCTGCGGAATCATCTGGAACACCGGGCGGATGGTTCTCGGAGCACGTTTGGAAGGCAGTGACGCGGTTACGGGCGTCGCCGGTCCGCGCGAGCGCAGCGTCTGGATGATCGCCGCGATGCTCGGCTGCTTCTTCGTCGTCGTCGCGCTTGGCGTTCACGTGCCTGGCGACCTCTCGGCGCTCCTCGGCAGCGCCGGACACGCGCTGATGGCGGCCGGTCGATGAGCTCGACCGCAAAGCGCGAGCGCAATTTCACGCTGCGCGGCGCCCAGCATGAGGCCGCCCCGGCCGGGGAGCTGCGGCTAGCGGTCGCGGCCGGCGGCTTCGAACGCGCCACGGCCGCGCTGCGCGCGGCGGGGGCGCGGTTCGTGAGCGTGTTCAAGACCGGCGCATCCGCGGCGACGGTGGCGGGCGTCTTCGCGCTCGAGGGTGAGCTGGTCATGTTGAGTGCGCCGTTCGACAGCGGCACGCTGACGCGCCTCGGCGACGCCTGGCCGGCGGCGAGCTGGGCGGCGCGCGAGCTCGCCGAGCGGAACGCCCCCGAGGCCGCGCGCGAGCCGTTCCTGACTGCGCCGGATGCGAGCCGGCTCGACGGGCGCCTAAGCGGCCTCGACGTCTTCACGATCCCCTACGGGCCGGTGCGCTCGGGCATCTTCGAAGCGATCCAGTTCCAGATCGAGACCGGCGGCGAGGACGTCCCGGCGATCCAGACGCGGCCGTTCTTCAAGCATCGTGGCCTCGAGGCGCGCTTTGCCGGCCTTCCGCCCGATCGCGCGATCTATGTCGGCGAGCGCGTCGCGGGGATCGCGAGCGTCGCCTACGCCTGTGCGTTCTCGCAGGCGGTCGAGCGGGCGGTTGGCGTCACTCCGCCACCGCGCGCCGAACGCTGGCGTGCGGTCTACTGTGAACTCGAGCGGCTCGCGTGCCACCTCGACGTGATCGCGAAGGAGGCCGAGACGACGGCGCTCTACGTCGGGCAGGCGCGCTTCCAGATCCTCAAGGAGCAGGTCGTGCGGATGCGTGCTCGGTTGACCGGGAGCCGCTTCGCGCGCGGTGTGATCTGCCCCGGCGGGGTCCGCTTCGAGGGCCTAGTGGAGCTCGACGAGCTGCTCGCCACAGTCGACGCGCTCGAGCGCGACCTGCGACGCGACCGCCGTCTCTTCACCGCCACGGCGTCGATGACCGACCGTCTGATCGGCTCGGGACGGCTGCCACGCAATCTGGTCGAGGAGTACTCGGCGGTTGGTCCGCTCGCGCGCGGCTCGGGCGTCTCGACCGACGCGCGCCACGAGCGGCCCTACGGCGACTACCAGCGCCTCGGCTTGCAGGTGGTCACGCGGCCCGAGGGTGATGCGATGGCGCGCATCAACGTGCGCTTCGGCGAGCTAGCCGAGTCGTTGCGGTTGCTGCGCGGATCGATCGATCAGCTGCGCCGCCAAAACGGAGCGTTGTGCGTGCCGCTGCCGGGCTCGCGCAGCGGGTCGGCGTTCGGCTGGGTCGAAGCGCCGCAAGGGGAGCTCGTGATCTGGGTCGAGATCCGCCGCGGCATCGTGCGCAACGTGCACATCGCTTCGCCGTCGCTGCGCAACTGGGCGCTGTTCGACCACGCCTTCCCCAAGGACGTCCTGACCGATTTCGCGTTTATCGAGCACAGCTTCGGCCTCACGTCCGCAGGGGCCGATCGCTGATGCTCGCGTGGCTCCTCCGCGGCCTGCGCCAAGGGAAGGTCACGACCGCCTACCCGCACCGACCCGAACCGACGCCGGACGGCTACCGCGGGACGGTCGAAGTGCTCGAGCAGCGCGGCAAGGCGTCGAGCGAGCTCGCGGCGCTCTGCCCGACCGGTGCGATCGCCGTCGACAGCGCGGGCCGCGTCAGCGTCGATAGAGGCCGCTGCATCCTCTGCGGTGCCTGCGTCGCGGCGGCGCCCGATCGCTTCGCCTTCGTCGCGCGCCATGAGACGGCGGTGCGCTCGCGGGCGGCGCTCGTCGTGCCGGAGGGCACGGACGCCGAGACCGGACCGCTCTCGCAGACCCTCGCCGAGCAGGCTCGCGCACTAGGGCGCTCGATCCACGTCCGCCACATCGACTGCGGCTCGGACGGCGCGGAGGAATGGGAGATCCAGGCGCTCTGGAACCCCTACTACGACATCCAGCGGCTCGGCTTCTTCATCACCGCTGCGCCCCGCCACGCCGACATCCTGCTCGTGACCGGGCCGGTGACGCGCGCGATGCGCGAGCCGCTCGAGCGCACCTGGGAGGTCATGCCGGCACCGAAGGCGCTGATCGCCGTCGGAACCGACGCCTGCTCAGGTGGGCTCAGCGCACCCGGACCGCTGACCGCGGGCGGCGTCGACGCGGTCCTCCCGCCTGACGTCTACGTGCCCGGATCGCCACCGTCACCGATCGCGATCATGCACGCGCTGCTGCTCGCCACCGGACGCCTGCGCACCGAGGTGGCAGCGTGACCGTGCTGTTCGCGCTCGCGCTGTTCGTGCTTCTCGTGGCCGTTGTACTCGCGAGCCGCTCGAGCCGGGCGTCGTCATTCGCCGCCGCACTCGGTTGCAGCGCGCTCGTGATCGTCGGCGTGAGTGCGGTGCTCGGAGGATCGCAGCCGGTGCTCGAGCTCGGCAGCTGGCTTGGCTTCGGGGCTGACGCGCTGCGCGTCGATCCGCTAGCCGGGATCTTCCTGGCGCTGAGTGGGATCCTCGGTGCGGCGGTGTCGCTGTCGGCCGCCGAGCTTCCCGCTGGCCGCTGGCAGACCGGGCTCGGGATCGCGCTCCTGTTCTTCATCGCGCTCGCGATCGTCGCCGCCAACGCGTTCCTCTTTCTGATCGCCTGGGAGGCGATGAGCGTCTGCATCTACCTGCTCGCGAGCTCGGGCGGGAGCCGCGAGGACTTGCTCGGCGGCTACCTGACAGGGGTCCTCGCGAAGATCGGCGGCGCGGCACTGCTCGCCGCGTTCGCGCTCCTCTACGCCCACACGCACAGCTTCGAGCTCGCCGTCTGGGAGCACGCATCGCTCGGAGCGGGAACGCGCTGCGTGCTGTTCGCACTGTTCCTCGTCTGCTTCGCGACCAAGCTCGGCGTCGTCCCGCTCCAGGGCGGCATCCCGGCCGGCTACGCCGCAGCGCCGCGACTCGGCGCCGCCGCGCTGTCGGTCGCGCTCTGCGCCGGCTTCTACGGCCTCTGGCGCTTCGAGTTCCAGATCCTCGGGCCGCTACCCGCAGGCTGTGGCGACGCGCTATTGATCATCGGCGCGATCAGCGCGCTGCTCGGGATCGTCTACGCGCTCGCGGAGGACAACCTACGGCGCTTCCTCGGGTACTCGACCGTCGAACACGCCGGCGTCGTACTCGTCGGCCTCGGCGTCGCGCTGCTCGGCCAGTCAGCCCACCAACCGCTGCTCGCGGCCGCGGGCCTGCTCGCCGCGACGCTTCACGTCGGCGCCCACAACCTCTCGAAAACGCTCGCGCTGATCGGCGTCGACCGCGTCGAACAGGCCAGCGGGCAGCGGACGCTCGATCCGCTCGGCGGGCTCGGACGGCGCCTGCCGCTGAGCGCCGGTGCGCTCGGCATCGCCTCGCTGACGCTCGCAGCGATACCGCCGCTCGGCGGCTTCGTCAGCGAATGGTTCACGTTCGAAGCACTGCTCCAGGGTTTCCGCATGCCGACGCTGCTGGCACGGCTGCTCTGCGCCCTCGCAGCGGCTGCGCTCGCGCTGACGGCGGGGCTTGGCCTGCTGGCGTTCGCCAAGTACTACGGCTTCATCTTCCTGGGCGCGGCGCGCGGCAGGCTGGAGCGGCTCCGCGAACCGGCGAGACTGCCGCTCGGGCTGTTCGGACTCAGCTTGCTAATTCTTTTCCTGGGAACTCTCGCGCCTTGGGAGATCCACCTGGTCGGTGCCGGTCTGCGGCCGCTGCTCGGCTTCAACGCCGCGACGATGACGATCAGCCACCCACTCGTGCTCGGGCCGGTATTCCA
>JBEKBL010000197.1:0-4419 GCA_050015415.1 Solirubrobacteraceae bacterium | reverse complement strand
TCTCACGGCTGGCACAAAGACATCCTGTCGGCCGTGCGAGGGGTGTCACTCGGCCTCTATCAAAGCGCCGTGGTGGCGCTGGTCGGCGAGAGCGGCTCGGGCAAGTCCACGGTCTCACGGATGCTCGCCGGCCAGGAGCGACCAACGACCGGCGAGATCGCGCTCGACGGCGAGACCGTTCAACCGTGGACCCACGGCCAGTTCCGTCCCTACAAGAGCAACGTGCAGATGATCTTCCAGGACCCATTTGCGTCGCTCAACCCGGTGCACAAGGTGCGCTACGCGCTCACGCGGCCCGTGCGTCTGCACCAGCATCTCAAGGGCCACGACGCGATCGAGGCCGAGCTCGAGCGTCTCGTCGAGCGGGTCCGCTTGACGCCGGCGCAGCAGTTTCTCGCCAAATACCCCCACGAGCTCTCGGGCGGGCAGCGCCAGCGCGTCGCCATCGCGCGAGCCCTCGCTGCGCAGCCACGTGTCCTGCTCGCCGACGAGCCGGTTTCGATGCTCGACGTGTCGATCCGCCTCGAAGTGCTCGATCTGCTCGACGAGCTGCGCTCGCAGTTCCAGCTCGCGGTCCTCTACGTCACCCACGACATCGCCTCGGCACGCTACTTCGCTGACGACACGCTCGTCATGTACGCGGGCGAGATCGTTGAGCGGGGCCCTTCAGAGGACGTCACACAGCAGCCGGCCCATCCCTACACCCAGCTGCTCGTGGCCTCCGCACCCGATCCGGACAACCTCGCCGGCGAGATCAGGCCTGCGTCTTCAGGCGAAGTGCGGCGCGCCGGCAGCGCGCTGTCGACGACGGTCGGTTGCAGGTTCGCGCCGCGCTGCCCGCTGGCCGAAGATCGCTGCCGTGCTGAGCCGCCGCCACTGTTGCAGGTGAGCGCGCAGCGAGCCGCAGCCTGCTGGCGACTCGATGTCGCCGCACCGGACTTGCTTCACCAGATGCAAGGGGAGAAGGAGGAGGCCATCAAGACCTGATCACGGAGTTGCGACCCGTCCGACGCGGTACTGCGCAATAGGCACCGCGCCGGACGTTCGGATCACAAAGCGCATGCAGCGCATGCGCGCACTTGGAATCTGCACATAGCTGTGCTGAACGAAAGGTAATGCACCAACCATGAAACCCGTATCTATTCGCAAGCGCTGGCTTACAGCCTCGTCCTCGACGGTCGCGGTCGCCGCGGTCGCCGCGGTCGCCGCGGGCGTGTTTGCAGCGCCGGCTGTCGCCACGCGCGCTCATGACGCGGCCGCTGCGCCGCTCATCATGGAGTCCAGCCAGGGCGTCTCGTTGTCGGCCAGCAACAACATGAACCCGTATCTCCAAGGCTCGGCGGCCACGCAGATCGGCGCCACCTCGCTGATCTATGAGGACCTGATGCAGTTCGATATCGCCCAGCCGAGCAAGGCGCCATACCCGTTCCTCGCGACCAGCTACAAGTGGGGCGCAGGCGGCAAGTCGATCACGTTCCAGATCCGCCAGGGCGTGAAGTGGAGCAACGGCACCCCGTTCACGGCGGCTGACGTTGCCGCGACCTACAACATGCTGGTGAAGTACCCCGACACCAACGCCAGTTCCGTCGGCGGCATCGCTGACCTCACCGGAGCTACGGCGACCGGCAATGCCGTGACGCTGACTTTCTCGGCGGCGGCATACACCGAGCTGCAGCAGATCTGCGGCGTCTACATCGTTCCGTCGTCGGTGTACAACTACAACGGCGATCCGGCGCTGGACGACATCACCGACCCGATCGGCACCGGTCCGTACACCTACAACGCAGCCGATTCCAACGCAAGCGGCATCGTGCTGAATGCCAACCCGAACTACTGGGGCGGCCCGTTCGGTGGCACCGGCGCACCCGCCGTTTCAGAGGTTGAGTTCCCGAACATCGATACCGCCGCTGACGCGCTGACGGCGCTCGAGAACAACTCGCTCGACTGGGCAGGCAACTCGCTGGCCGGCTTGACCGCGTTCACCAGCGGCACCGGGCACGCTGCATGGTTCGCAGCGGTCAACACAGTCACCCTGTACCCGGACCTGCACACGTTCCCGTTCAACAGCCTGGCGGTTCGAAAGGCGGTCAGCCTAGCGATCGACCGTCATGACATCAGCGTGACAGGCGAGTACGGCACCGAACCGGTGGCGACGAACGCCAGCGGTCTCACGTTGCCGGCCTTCTCGGCATTCGAGACCAAGGCAGTCAAGCAATCGGCCTACACGCTGTCCCCGAACGCCAACCCGAAGGCGGCCGACGCCGTGCTGAAGGCAGCCGGTGCGAAGCTCAAGGGTGGTTTCTACTACCTCGGTGGCAAGAAGATCGTCATCAGCATCAGCGATCCGACGACATACACCGACTACGCCGAGGATGCGACGCTGATGGCAGGCGAGCTGAAGGCAGCTCACATCGACGCGTCGTTCAACGGCATCAGCGCCGACCAGTGGAACGCGGACGTCGCTGACGGGAAGTACGGCTCGGCGATCGTCCACTGGGGCGACTCGGTGGTCTCGCCGTTCGGCGTTTACAACTACTGGCTGAACAGCTCCCTCAACAACGGCACCGACAACTCAGGTGACTACGAGGGCCTGGACAACAAGGCGATTGACAAGGACCTGTCGAAGCTGACAAGCGCCAACACGACCGCCGCTGAGGTGAAGGGCCTGGCTCCGCTCGAGAAGTACGTGGCGCAGCAACTGCCCGTGATCCCGATGGTCTATGGCGCATCGTTCGACGAGTACAACTCTGGTGCGTTCACTGGCTGGCCCAGCAAGAGCAACCAGTACGAGTCAGGCAGCCCCAACACCCCGACTAACGAGGTGATCGTGCTGCACCTGAAGCCCGTCTCCTAGAACGGGAATGGACCAAGGCCCCGCTCCCGCGTTCGCCGCGGAGCGGGGCCGCGGCTCCGCGCACACAAACACTTGCGAAAGGACAGTGACGTGATGACGACGACTGGAGACGCCGAGGCCGCTAAGCCGCTTCGCGCGTTCCCGAGCGGGTTTCTCTGGGGCGCCGCGACGGCGGCATACCAGATCGAGGGAGCCGTGGCCGAAGGCGGCCGCGGACAATCCGTGTGGGATACGTTCAGCCATACGCCGGGCAAGATCGCAAACGGGGACACGGGCGACGTCGCGTGTGACTTCTACCACCGCTGGGAGCAGGATCTCGACCTCCTCTCGACGATCGGCCTGAGCGCGTTCCGATTCTCGGTGGCGTGGCCGCGTGTGCAACCGACCGGACGCGGCGAGATCAACCAGGCCGGGCTCGACTTTTACCGCGCGCTCGTCGACGGGCTGGCTCAGCGTGAGATCACGCCGGCGATCACTCTCTACCACTGGGATCTCCCCCAGGCACTCGAGGACGACGGCGGCTGGGCAAATCGCGACACGGCAGAGCGTTTTGCCGAGTACGTCAGGATCGTCGCTGAGGCGATCGGCGACGCCGGCGGGCTGTGGTTGACGCTGAACGAACCGCAGCAGGTCGCCCACCAGGGCTATCGCGTGGGAACCCATGCTCCCGGCCTGAAGGACGACGCGCTCGCGGCGGCGGCGACCCATCATCTGTTGCTCGCCCACGGTCTCGCGCTGGGCGTCCTGCGTGAAATGCTGCCGTCAGACGCGAAGCTCGGCATCGCGCTCGACCTACATCCTGTGCGTGCAGTCGACAAGCTGGCCGACGAGGCGGCGAGAATTCTCGACGCCGAGCAGAACCGCATGTTCTTTGACCCGGTGGTGCACGGCCACTACCCGCGAGCGGCACGCACACATCTGCTGCCGTGGGCGAGCCTGATCGAGCCCGGCGACATGAGTCTGATCTGCGCACCGATCGACTTTCTCGGGCTCAACTACTACAACCCGCACTACCTCAGCTACTCCGAAGCGGCACGCGACGAGCCGGGGATCGTCGGCTGTCCGGGAGTCGTCGAGTTCAAGCCTGCGGGCCTGCGGCAAACGTCGATGGGCTGGGTCGTCGATCCGACCGGCCTGCTCGACACGCTCGTCACCGTCAACGACGAGACGCCCGATGGCCTCGCGCTCTACATCACCGAGAACGGATGCGCAGCAGAGGACTCCGTAACCACCGCCGGCGAGGTTGACGACGTCGACCGGATCGCTTACCTGCACGGCCACCTCGCGGCGGCCCACAGAGCCGTCGTGAGGGGCGTACCGCTCGCCGGCTATTTCGTCTGGTCACTGCTCGACAACTTCGAGTGGGCTTGGGGCTATGACAAGCGCTTCGGCCTCGTGTTCGTCGACTTCGATACGCAGCAGCGGGTGCCGAAGAACAGCGCGAGCTTCTACGGCGAGGTCGCCGCAACGAACGCGCTGCCAGCCGATGCACCCGGGGTTGGAGCATCGGTCGTTGACGGCGCCTCGATTGGCGAAAAGGAGTCCGCAGCGCACACCGCCAACTA
>JBEKBL010000196.1:0-4432 GCA_050015415.1 Solirubrobacteraceae bacterium | reverse complement strand
ATCGGGGCCGCGATGCTTGGCGAGCGCCCGGTCGTCGAGATCATGACGATCAATTTCCTGCTCGTCGCGATGGACCAGGTTGTCAACCACGCTGCGAAGATCGGCGCGATGTTCGGCGGCGAGGTTCGCTGCCCGCTCGTGATCCGCACGCCCAACGGTGCCGGCAACCAGTTGACCGCCCAGCACTCGCAGTCCTTCGAGGGCTGGTTCGCCTCGACGCCCGGTTTGAAAGTCGTCGCGCCGGCGACGCCGGCCGATGCGAAGGGTCTGCTGAAGTCGGCGATCCGCGATGACGACCCCGTCCTCGTGGTCGAGAACCTGGCGATCTACAAGGAGCACGGCGAGGTCCCGCTCGACCCGGAGTTCCTCACGCCGATCGGCCTTGCGAACGTCGCTCGTCGAGGCAGCGACATCACGCTCGTCGCACACTCCTATGCGACCGTGCGCGCGCTCCACGTGGCCGAGCGGCTGGCGCGCGATCATGGCGTCGACGCCGAGGTCGTGGATCTCCGCTCGCTGCGTCCGCTCGACGTCGATACGGTCGCCGAGTCCGTTACAAAGACCAACCGCGCGGTTTGTATCGAGGAGGGGTGGCCGAGCTATGGCGTCACGGCCGAGCTCGCCGCCCGTATCCAGAAGGCCTGTTTCTACGATCTCGACGCTCCGGTCGAACGGGTGGGCATGGCCGAGGTGCCGCTGCCCTACGCAAAGCAGCTCGAGCTTGCCGCGATGCCCGGCGAGGACAGGATCGAGGCTGCGGTGCTCACGACGCTAGGCTTGCGCGCGTGAGCGACGTCATCATGCCCCGCCTCTCCGATTCGATGGAGGAGGGGACGATCATCAAGTGGCTGAAGCAGCCCGGAGACCCGGTTCGTTCCGGCGAGCCGCTCGCGGATATCGAGACCGACAAAGCCACCGTCACCTACGAGGCGGACGCCGAGGGCTTCCTCCAGATCCTCGCCCGAGAGGGCGATACGCTCGCGATTGGCTCGACCATCGCGCGCCTTCTGGCGGACGCCGAATCAGCTAAGCAGGAGGCGAGCGAGGAGGCGCCGAGCGCGGCCACGCCGAGCGTGGCGCCGCCGAGCGAGCCCGCCGCCGCCATCGCCCCAGCAGCCGCTGTTTCGATGCCGGCTCCTTCAGACCCCGCAGGCCCCGGCTTGGGCGAGCGGCGGAAGGCATCGCCGGTTGCTCGCCGGATCGCTGGTGAGCTCGGCATCGAGCTCGCGACGCTTCGCGGCAGTGGTCCGGAAGGCCGCATCGTCAAGGCTGACGTCATGGCAGCCGCGGATGGCGTGACGGCGCGCACCGCTCCGGCTGACGCCGCTGGCGCCACCGCCGGCGCGAGCGGGGGCGCCAAGGGCGAAGTCACGGTGGTCGAGCTGTCGCGAACGCAGCAGCTGATTGCACGGCGCATGGCCAGCGCAAAGGCGACGATCCCCGAGTTCCAGGTGACGGTCGAGGTCGACGCCGAGGCGGCGCTCGAACTGCGCGAGCAGCTGCGCAACCATGCCTCGCCGCTGCCCTCGGTGAACGACCTCGTGATCAAGGCCTGTGCGCTCGCGCTGCGCGCCCATCCGAACGTCAACGGCGCCTACGTCGACGGCCGCTTCGAGCGCTATACGCGGGTCAACGTCGGCGTTGCGGTCGCCGGTGAGGGCACGCTCGTCGTGCCGACGGTTTTCGACGCGGACAGCAAGTCGCTCGTCGAGATCGCGGCGCAGACGCGCTTGCTCGCGACCCAGGTCCGGGACGGGACGGTCGGGCCCGCGGATCTAGCCGGCGCCACGTTCACTGTCTCCAACCTCGGGATGCTTGGCGTCGCCCGCTTCACGGCGGTGATCAACCCGCCGCAGGCAGCGATCCTCGCGGTCGGCGCGGCCTCGGCGAAGGCTGTGGTTCTCGCGGATGGCACGGTGGGCGTCCGCCGAGTGATGGAGATGACCATCTCGGCCGACCACCGAATCGTCTATGGCGCGGAGGCTGCCGAGTTTCTCGGCACCGTCCGCAAGCGCCTCGAGAAGCCGGCGCTTCTCATGCTTTAGCCGCTGCGGCCGGTGCTGCCGCCCGTCGGCCCGCTGCTGCCGATCGAGCCGCTGGGTCCGCTGGGACCGCTGGTGCGCTCGCTGCCTGCGCTTCCGCTCATGCCGCTCGAGCCGCTTGACCCACTCGAGCCGGCGGCCGGGACGCTCGCGACGGTTGCCGTGGGTCCCGTCGGTCCTTGTGGAGCGCTCACCGGGGAGCCGGCTGCCCCGCCCGCGTCCGGGCTTGTCGCAGGTGGGGCGGCATCGCTCGTCGCACCCGAGCTTCCCGTGTCTCCAGAGGCGCCGGTCGTGCCGCTGGGGCCGCTGACCCCGCTATCGCCCGTGACCCCCACCCCGGCCACCAGCAGGGTTTGTCCGCCTGGTGAGCCGCTCGTGCCGGCCAACGTGCTCGTGGCCCCGGTCTGCGCGGCTGGCGCCGACGGGGCAACCGTCGCTCCCGTCGTCTGCGTGAGCTGAGCGGCGTCCGCCGGCAGCCGCACGGCGGGAGGCCGCGGCTTCGGCCCACTGACCGCCTGTACCGCCGCGCCACCCGCGGTACCGATCACCGCCGCTGTCGCGACGACCGCTGCGACCTTCGCCACGGTCAGCCCGCCGATCACGCCGGCGCCACCGGCACCGCCTCCAGCTGCGCCGCTCGCCGTCGCGCCTCCGGCAGCCATGCCGCCACCGGCTCCGCCACCGCCGCCGCCGCCGAAGCTGAACAACCCGAGGAGCTTTCCGAGCGGCCCGACCGGCAACAGTGCAGCGAGGTGCTTGTGCAGGTCGCGTTGCCGGCGATGGAACGCGTCGCAGTCATGGCACTCGCGCACGTGACGGCGCGAGCGCGCGCTCATGCGCACGCCCCGATCCGCGGCTTCGGCGAGCTCGAGCATGATTTCCGCGCACGGCGTGTCGCGTGCGAGCTTGAGGTCAACGAGACCGGTGCGTGCGCGCAGCAGCAGCGACTTGACAGCCGGCACCGAGACGCCGAGCGTCATCGATAGCTCCTGGTAGCTGAGGCCTTGAAGCTCGCGCATCAGAAGCGCCGAGCGCTGTGGTGGCGGCAGCTCGCGAACGTCGGCGACCAGCCGCGCCACGGCCTCGCTGCGCTCAGCGAGGACCGAGGGGTCCTGCGTAGCGCCTGAGGAAAGTGTCGGACGAGCGTCGCTGTCGAGCTGCGTCGGCACGGGGATCGGCCGCCGCAGCTCGTCGATGCATCGGTTGTGGGCGATCCGGTAGAGCCACGCGCGCAGCAGGACCGGCCGGTTGCTGGCCCGCAGCGACTTGAACGCGCGAACGAACACGTCCTGTAGCGCGTCCTCGGCGTCGCCACCGCTGCTTCGCAGCATCTGTCGCGCGTAGGCGAGCAGTCGCGCGTGGTACCGCTCGTGGATCACGCTGAAGGCGTCATCCGAGCCGGCGCGGAACAGCGAGACGAGCTGCTCGTCGCTGCGCACGCGCAGGAGCGCAGCCGAGAGCGGTACTCGACCGTTTACAGCCGGTTGTGGGAGGGCGGAGGCTTCCACAGGGCTTTGGACTTTTCGGTCCCTCTGCGACTCTAACGCGTCGAGCTGGGCGAAGTTCCGATAGCCGAATCCACGATAGGCTCGCGATCGATGCCGCCCGCCCGCCGCTCAAAGCCATCTCCAGGCGGGACCGGGGCCACTCGCGCGGAGGCGGCCGGACGGTCAGCGTCTCGCCAGGGCAACGCCCGCGTCCGCGACTTGCAGGCGACGCAGTCGGCTGTCGCGGCGTCTCAGGCCGCATGGAGCGGAGCCTCGCCTTTCCCGCCGATCGCGGAGTACGCATTTCTGTCCGACTGTCACACGGGTGCGCTCGTAGCTCCCGACGGCACGGTCGAATGGCTCTGTCTGCCGCGGTTCGACGGCCCAAGCGTCTTCGGGTCGCTGCTCGACCGTAGCGCGGGCGGATTCCGCCTCGCGCCGTACGGCGTCGACGTGCCGGCCGGTCGTCGCTACGTTCCCGGCACCAACGTACTTGAGACGACCTGGATGACGCCAACCGGTTGGGTTGTGGTACGCGACGCGCTGACTATCGGCGACTGGCACACCAGCGTCCAGACCGGTCTGCACACGCGTCCACCGACCGATCACGACGCCGACCACCTGCTGGTGCGAACCGTCGAGTGCGTACAGGGGGAGGTTCCGATCGAGCTCGTCTGCGCGCCGCGCTTCGAGTACGGCCGCGAGCCGGCCGTCTGGACTGCAGGATCGGATGAGCCGGAATTCTCGCTCGATGCGAGTGACGGCAAGACGACGCTGCGGCTGCGCAGCGATCTGCGGATGGGCATCGAGGGTTCCGACGCGCACGCGCGTCACACGCTGCGCGAGGGGGAGACGCGATACTGCGCGCTCTCCTGGGACGACGAGCTCAACGGGCCGTGGACG
>JBEKBL010000195.1:0-4473 GCA_050015415.1 Solirubrobacteraceae bacterium | reverse complement strand
ATCCCCTGGCTGGCTGTGCGTCTATGTACAGGAAGCGTTCAACACCGGAGAAGTGACGGTGGAGTCGGTCGGCTCACCCAATCACGGAATGGCTCCTTATGCGGCGCTCAACACGCCAGGGGACACTGGGCAGATCTGGGGCAGCTGGGCTGTAACTCAGCACTAGCAACAAGTCGATACTGGGCGACCGGCCGCGGTGACTACGCCGTGGCCGGCGCGTCCTCCCGCGCTGACTCCAGCACCAACTCCCCATCACGTGCATCCACACGCACTGAATCCCCTTCGTGTAGTTCCCCCTTCAACAGCGCCAGCGCCAGCCGGTCCGTGAGCTGCTTCTGAATCACCCGCCGCAACGGCCGCGCCCCGTAGGTCGGGTCATAGCCGAGGTTGCCAAGCAGGGTAAGCGCGTCATCGGTGAGCGTGACCTCGACACCGCGCTCGGCCACCCTCTCAATCACACGGGCGACCTGTAGATCGACGATCTCCGAGATCTGCTCGCGCGTAAGAGGCTTGAAGCGGACGATGTCGTCGAGGCGGTTGATGAACTCGGGCTTGAAGTACTGCTGGAGCGAGTCGCGGACATCGCCTTCGACGCGGATGTTCGAGGTCATGATCAGGACTACATTCTTGAAGTCGACGGTGCGGCCCTGGCCGTCGGTCAGGCGACCGTCATCGAGCACCTGGAGCAGCGTGTTGAAGACGTCGGGGTGGGCCTTCTCGATCTCGTCGAGCAGGATCACCCCGTAGGGGCGGCGGCGGACGGCCTCGGTCAGCTGGCCGCCCTCCTCGTAGCCGACGTAGCCCGGGGGTGCGCCGACGAGGCGCGAGACGGAGTGCTTCTCCATGTACTCGGACATGTCGATTCGCACCATCGCGTCCTGGGTGTCGAAGAGGAACTCGGCGAGGGCGCGAGCGAGCTCGGTCTTGCCGACGCCTGTCGGGCCGAGGAAGAGGAAGCTGCCGATCGGCCGGTCGGGGTCCGAGAGGCCGGCGCGCGAACGGCGGATCGCGGCCGCGACCGCCTCGACGGCCTCGTCCTGGCCGATCACGCGGTCGTGCAGGCGCTCCTCCATGTGGACCAACTTGTGGACCTCCGACTCGAGCAGGCGCGTCAGCGGGATGCCGGTCCAGGTCGAGACGACCTCGGCAACGTCCTCGGCGTCGACCTCCTCCTTGAGGAAGACCGCGGCGCCTGGCGCGCCGGTGTTGGCCTCGTGCTCGGCGAGCTCGCGTTCGAGCTGCGGGATGGTGCCGTAGCGGAGCTCGGCCGCGCGCGCCAGGTCGGCGGTGCGCTCGGCGCGCTCGGCCTCCTGGCGGGCCTGCTCGAGCTGCTTCTTGGCGTCGGAGATCTCGGCGATCTGATCCTTCTCGGAACTCCACTGAGCCTTCATCGCGCCAGAGCGCTCGCGCAGCTCGGCGAGCTCCGACTCGAGCGCGCGGCGGCGGTTTGCCGAGGCGTCGTCCTTCTCCTTCTCGAGTGAGGTGAGCTCGATCTGCAGGCCGATGATGCGGCGGTCGACCTCGTCGATCTCGGTCGGCAGCGAGTCGATCTCGATGCGCAGCCGCGAGGCTGACTCGTCGATCAGGTCGATCGCCTTGTCGGGCAGGAAGCGGTCGGCGATGTAGCGCTGCGAGAGCTCGGCGGCAGCGATCAGGGCGCTGTCCTGGATGCGCACTCCGTGGTGGTTCTCGTAGCGCTCCTTGAGGCCGCGGAGGATCGCGATCGTGTCCTCGACCGAGGGCTCCTCGACCATCACGGGCTGGAAGCGGCGCTCGAGCGCGGCGTCCTTCTCGATGTGCTTGCGGTACTCGTCGAGCGTCGTCGCGCCGACGGCGCGCAGCTCGCCGCGGGCGAGCATCGGCTTCAGCAGGTTGGCGGCGTCGACGGCGCCCTCCGCGGCCCCGGCGCCGACGATCGTGTGCAGCTCGTCGATGAAAAGGATCACGGTGCCCGCGGCGTCCTGGACCTCCTTCAGGACCGCCTTCAGGCGATCCTCGAATTCTCCGCGGTACTTGGCGCCGGCGAGCAGTGCGCCGATGTCGAGCGCGATCACGCGGCGGTCGCGCAACGTCTCCGGGATGTCGCCCGAGACGATCCGCTGCGCGAGGCCCTCGACGACGGCCGTCTTGCCGACTCCGGGCTCGCCGATCAGGACGGGGTTGTTCTTCGTGCGACGCGCGAGGATCTGGATCACCCGGCGGATCACGGCGTCGCGGCCGATCACCGGGTCGAGCTTGCCCTCGGCGGCCTCCGCGGTCAGGTCGCGGCCGTAGCGTTCGAGGGCCTGGTAGCGCTCCTCGGGGTTCTGGTCGGTGACCTGGTGGCTGCCGCGAACCTCCTCGAGCGCCGCGACGACCTGCGGCTGCGAGGCGCCCGCCGCGCGCAGCGCGTCGCCGGCGCTGCCTGGGTGGCCGCTGATCGCGAGCAGCAGGTGCTCGGTCGAGACGTAATCGTCCTTGCGCGCTCGAGCCTCGCCGTCAGCGGTGTTGATGACCGCCGCGAGCTCGCTCGAGATCGGCGGCGCTTCGGCCGTTGCACCCTTGACGACCGGCAGCGCCGCGAGCGCCTCCTCGAGGCGCTCCGCGACCGTTGCGGTGTTCGCACCGACCTTGCGCAGGATCGCGAGTGCGATCCCGTCGGCGTCCTCGAGCAGCGCCGCGAGCAGGTGATCGGGCTTCACCTGGGGGTTGCCGCGCGCCTGAGCCAGGCGAACCGCGCCGGCCAGAGCCTCCTGCGAGCGGATCGTGAAGCGTTCTGACTGCATGGAAATCTAAGTCGGAGTGTATCAGATCTGTCGCGGACCGCCGCGGGCCGAGCCGGGGGCGCGCGTTACGTCGGGCGGTTCCCCCGCCGACGGAACGGGGACCTTGCGTCGACGCTTCGAACCATCGCGGTCGAGCCACCGGTGTACGGCACGATCTCGGCGCGGAAGGAGCGGCGAAGGCGCTCGAGCTCCTGGGCCATCTCGATCTGCGCGCGGTCAGCGGCCTGCTCGAGCTCGGCAAGGCGCGCGTGGGCCTCGTCCAGTTGGGCTTCGAGGGCGAGGACGCGCTCGACGCCGGCTAGGTTGAGGCCAAGCTCGGCGGTCATCTGCTGGATCCGGCGCAGGCGCTCGACGTCGTCCTGGGAGTAGAGGCGCGTGCCCTTGGGCGAGCGACTCGGCTCGATCAGCCCGCGCGCCTCGTACATGCGGAGCGTCTGTGGGTGCATCTCGGCGAGCTCGGCGGCGACCGAGATCATGAAGACGCCGCGGTCGAGCGCGACATCGATGCGCGCAGGCCGGACACGGCGGGTTCGGGTCTCCTCGCTCATGGCTTGGCGGCGTCAAAGAGGCGCTTGCGCGGGTTGCCGTTCATCGTCTTGGCAAGAGCATCGACGGCCTTGCTCTGGTCATCGTCGAGCTCCTTTGGCAGCTCGATGACGAAGCGGTAGTGGATGTCCCCACTGCCTTCCCCGGAGAGCTTCGGCGGGCCTTCGCCGCGCAGGCGCTGAACCGTGCCGGACTTCGTCCCGGGCGCGATGCGCAGGCGCTTGCGGCCCGACAGGGTCGGAACCTCGATCTCGCCGCCGCGCAGCGCCTCGACGACACTGATCGGAACCTCGACCTCGAGGTTCGCGCCCTTCTGCTTGAAGACCGGCGAGGGCGTGACGCGCGTGATGACGAAGAGGTCGCCAGGGGGGGCGCCGTTCTGGCCGGGCTCCCCCTTGCCGGCGAGACGGATCCGGCTGCCGTCGTGCACCCCAGCCGGGATGTTCACGCGGTAGCGCTTGACCGAGCGCGTCGCGCCGGTTCCGCCGCAGGTCGGGCAGGGATCCTCGATGATCGTGCCGCGGCCGCCGCAACGCGAGCACGGCTGCGATATCGAGAACATCCCCTGGCCCTGGGACTCGATGCCGCGGCCGCCGCACTGCGGGCAGACGACCGGGCTCGTGCCCGGGCGGGCGCCGGTGCCCGAGCACGTCGCGCAGCGCACCGACGTGGGCACCGCGAGCGGCACCTGGCCGCCCTTGATCGCCTGGTCGAAGCTGATCTGAAGCGTGGCCTCGAGATCGCGCCCGCGCGTCGGCTGCGGCCTTGCGCGACGCGGGTTGGCGCCGGCGGCGCCGCCGGCGCCGCCGAAGAGGTTCGAGAGGATGTCGCTGAACGACCCGCCGTCGAAGCCGCCGCCGCTGAACGGGCTCTGGCCGCGAGCACCAAACGGACCTTCGCCACGGTCGAACGCCGCCCGCTTCTCGGGATCGCTGAGAACGTCGTGCGCCTCATTGATCTCCTTGAAGCGCGCTTCGGCCTTCGCGTCGCCGTTGTTGCGGTCCGGGTGGTACTGGCGTGCCAGCTTGCGGTACGCCTTCTTGATGTCCTCGCTCGAGGCCTTGCGGTCTACCCCGAGGACTGAATAGGGGTCCTTGGTCGCCGGCATCCTCGCCTCCCTAGGCAGCGACCAGCACGCGCGCCGGTCGGATCACCGCGCCGC
>JBEKBL010000194.1:0-4477 GCA_050015415.1 Solirubrobacteraceae bacterium | reverse complement strand
AAGACGACGAGTACGGCCTCGGTATGTCCGGTCGAGCCTGAGCAGACCTCTTGATAGGTCGGGTTCGGCGTGTAGCCGCCGGTGTAGCCGACTGCAGTCGTGAAGACGCCGGGGGCCTGCCAGAAGTCGCGCTCGGCGCCCCAGAAGCAGCCCATGCCGACGATCGCGCGAGCGAAGCCGTCGGGGAAGGGCGGCTGGATCGGCGTGCCGAGAACGAAGTGGCGCTCGGCCGTCGCGATCGGCTGCTCGCGCCCCGGAAGCGCTGCTTCCGGCGCGATCATCCGCGTCTTGTCCTTGAAGAGATCGGCGAGAAAGCTCATCTCAGAGAGGATAACGGGGGCGCGTAGCCGTCGCCGAGGCGCAGGCGCGCGAGTATCCGGCCCTCCTGCGCTGTCGTCAGGCGCTCGGTGGAAACCGCGTCCTTCAGTAGCGGCTCGGCGAGCGTCGGAGCGGCGCGGCCGACGGCAGCGAGAATCTCCGCGTGCAAGCGCGCGACGGCGGCGCGCTGGGAGGCATGCGCCGCCGGAGCGCCGGAAAGCTCCTCGAGGAGTTCGCTGCGCTCGCTGTCGGTGATCGTGCCTGCAGCGAGCGCACGATCGAGCATCGGGCGCCCGATCGCAGGGGCTTTGGCGGCGAGCAACGCGCGGACGCGCTCGAGGACCGCGCTGGCAGCGGGCGAGGACTGCACGGGCCGGCGCGGGCCACTCGTCTGGGCCGGCGTAGATGGGCGGGCGACTGGACGCTCGTCCGCTTCGTGTGGTGCTGAGATTGAGCCGAAGATTGCGACGCGGTTCGGCGCCGGCCGGCTTGAGCTGAGACTCGACATTGGGCTCCTTTCGATCGTCGCGAAGGAGTCTGTGCTGTGGTCGTTAGAAAACCCTGAGCGCTGTCGAAGTGTTCGCTAAGCCAGCGCGGCGATCCGGTAGGCCAGCGCCTCGAGCGCAAGCTCCTCGGTCACGTTGAGCTGGAGGGCCTCGCGCGTGGTCGCCACCAGCGCGATCGCCCGTTGCAGCGCGGCCTGCGGATGCTCGCGCGCCAGTCGCTCGAGTGCTGCTGTGACGTCGAGCGCGTGGACGAGCTCCGGCGCGCCGTGGGCGATCACAGCGGCGTCGCGGTAGCGCAGGGCGCAAATCGCCAGGGCGAGGTCGAGGGTGGCCTGGGAGGAACGACGGGCAACGCGCTTGACGCGGTCGGCGTGCTCTCGCTCCAGTCGCGCGCGTTCGCCGCGGGCGGTCAGCTCGAGCTCCGCCGCGTGGCTATCGTCGAGCTCCGTCCGCGCGTTATCGCCCGCGCGCCTGGCGAGGTCGGTGAGTGCCGTCCACGGCCGCTGGGCGAGCTCACCGCGCAGCGCGCAGTCCGCGAACGTTGCCGCCGCAGCGCGCAACGCCGGCCCGTCGCCGAGCGCGAGCGCCACTGCGCGCTCCCCATCCCCGAGCGCGAGCCTGGCGCAAGCCTGCGCAGTCAGCGCCGCCACGCCCCGCGCTTTGAGCGCCTCTGCAAGCGCCGCTGCGGTCGGCGCCTCGAAGCGCACGTGCTGGCAGCGCGAGGCGACAGTCGGCAGCACGTCGCCGGGGCGGTCGGTGAGCAGGATCAGATGCACGAACTCGGCCGGCTCCTCGAGCGTCTTGAGCATGCGGTTGGCGGTCGCGTCCCTCATCGTCTCGGCCTGCTCAACCACGAACACGCGCCGGCGCGCCTCGAACGGCGTCCGCGTCGCCGCTGCGACCACGCGCTCGTCGATGTCCGACACGAGCATCTCGGCGGCACCACTTGGCCTAACCCACGTGAGGTCGGGATGGGTGCCGCGCGCCACCCGCTCGGCCGCCTGCGAGCCCGCGGGCGCACCGTCGGCGATCAACGCGGCGGCGAACGCGCGGGCGATGGCACGCTTACCCGAGCCCGCGGGGCCGGCGAACAGATACGCGTGCGAGGCTTCCGCCGGGGGCAGCGCGGCGAGCAGCAGCGCCTTGGCGTGCGGGTGTCGCTCGATCCCGGGGAGCGCGGTCGCGGTCACCCGCGGAGCGTAGCGGCGGCGCGTCCCGCCGCCGCGTAGCCTGCCGTTCGTGGAGCGCGGGCGGCTGATTACGATCGAGGGCATCGACGGCGCCGGCAAGACGACGCTGGCCGCCGCGCTCGAGCCCGCGCTCGCCGCTCGCGGCGTCGACGTCGTGGCGCTGCGCGAACCGGGCGGGGTGGCGCTCGCCGAGCGGATCCGTGCGCTCGTCACCGACCCTGGGCTCGAGATCGACGATCGCGCCGAGGCGCTCCTCTACGCCGCCGCGCGTGCCCAGCTGGTCGCCGAGCTGCTCGAGCCGACGCTCGCCGGCGGGCGATCCGTGCTGCTCGACCGCTTCGTCGACTCCTCGCTCGCCTACCAGGGCGCCGGCCGCGAGCTCGGCATCGATGCGGTCGCCGCGATCAACAGCTTCGCGACGCGCGGCCTGACGCCCGATCGCACGCTGCTGCTGGTGCTACCGATCGCCGTCGGTCGCGCACGTCGGGGCGACCGCGAGCCCGACCGCCTCGAGCGCGAAGGCCAGCAGTTCTTCGCGCGGATCGATGCCGGCTATCGAACCCTCGCCGCCGACGCACCCGAGCGTGTCCGCGTCCTCGACGCCTCGCTCACGCCGACCGAGCTTGCCGACGCGGCGCTGGCGGAGATCGCCGATCTCTGGGATCCAGATCCGTAGACGCGCCGCACGGCCCCCGATGGCCGAGCGGCTCGGGGCGAGTACGACTATGTTGGCGGACGATGACGGCGCTGATCGTGGTGCTCGTGCTGGTCGCGCTCGCCGCCGTGGGAGTGCTCGCGGTGCGCAGCCTCGGCCTTGAGCCGGACTGGGTCGCGGTGGTCCGCCACGCGCTCGGCGAAGCACGCTACCGCGCCGCGGGAGTGCTGGCGGAGTTCGCCGACTGGCTGCGGTTGGGGCGCTGAGCAGGCTCTTCCATGCAAGGCGTTTTGCAGCGTTCGCAGCTCCCGCCCAGCTGACTCGGGGAGTAAAATTCGTGTTGCCCTCGTGACTGTCGATCCGTCCGACGGAAGGCGGAACATCCTCGACCCCACAGCACACTTTTGAGGGCGCCGAGACCCGAGCGCCAGGAGGCGCGAGAAGATGGCAGCGAACACGAGAGATGATGCAGTAGAGGCACGTGGCCTGGCCGTCGCCCGGCTCTTCACTACGCCCGAGGTCGAGCCTTTCGACACCGTCGATTGGGAGATCCGCGATGCCCGCATCGGGCACGGTGACAAGGTGGCGTTTGAGCAGCGCGAGGTCGAGTTCCCGGCCACCTGGAGCCAGAACGCGACGAACATCGTCGCCCAGAAATACTTCCGTGGCCAGCTCGACTCGCCCGAACGCGAGCGCTCGGTGCGTCAGATGATCGGCCGCGTCTCAGGCACGATCGCCGGATGGGGTCGTGCCCGCGGCTACTTCGCGAGCGACGCCGACGCGGACACCTTCGAGGACGAGCTGACCTATGTGCTGCTGCACCAGCTCGCGGCCTTCAACTCGCCGGTCTGGTTCAACGTCGGCTTCGAGGCGAGCCCGCAGTGCAGCGCCTGCTTCATCCTCTCGGTTGACGACACGATGGAATCGATCCTCGCCTGGAACACCAAGGAGGGCATGATCTTTCGTGGCGGCTCCGGCTCAGGCATCAACCTCTCGAACATCCGCGGCTCGATGGAGCCGCTCGCGAAAGGCGGCACAGCGTCGGGCCCGGTCTCGTTCATGCGCGGCGCCGACTCCTGGGCGGGGACGATCAAGTCCGGCGGCAAGACGCGCCGCGCGGCGAAGATGGTCGTGCTCGACGTCGACCACCCCGACATCCGCGAGTTCATCTGGTGCAAGGCCAAGGAGGAGGACAAGGCCGCCGCGCTCCGCGACGCCGGCTTCGACATGTCGATCGACGGCGACGGCTTCCAGTCGATCCAGTACCAGAACGCGAACAACTCGGTCCGCGTGACCGACGAGTTCATGCGCGCCGTCGAGGAGGATGCCGACTGGCACCTGACCTCCCGCACGACCGGCGAGCCGATCGGCGAGCCGCTGCGCGCACGTGAGCTGATGCGCGAGATCGCCGAGGCAGCCTGGCGCTGCGCCGATCCGGGCGTTCAGTACGACACGACGATCAACCGCTGGCACACCGACCCGGTCAGCGGGCGAATCAACGCGTCCAATCCTTGCAGCGAATACATGCATGTCGACGATTCGGCCTGCAATCTCGCGTCGCTCAACCTGATGAAGTTCCGCCGCGAAGACGGTAGCTTTGACGTCCCCGCGTTCGAGCACACCGTCGACATCGTCCTGCTCGCACAGGAGATCATCGTCGGCCCGTCGAGCTATCCGACCGAGCAGATCGGCGTCAACGCACGCGCGTTCCGCCAGCTCGGGCTCGGTTACGCAAACCTTGGCGCGCTCTTGATGAGCAATGGCATGCCTTACGACTCCGACTCGGGACGCAATGCCGCCGCAGCGAT
>JBEKBL010000193.1:0-4488 GCA_050015415.1 Solirubrobacteraceae bacterium | reverse complement strand
CGGCTCTCGAGGACCCTGCGCGGTGCCGACAGCTCCGATTTCCTCGCTCCGGAGAGTTTCCCTCAGCAGGAGCCTGCAGTTCGGGCAAATTGGCCCATCGGCAGCGCCGACACCAACATCACTCGACACGCGCCCAGTGTCGCAGACGACAGCCACTCGACACGGCCCAGCCCGTGATTGCTCCCACGAATACGCTCGGCCGCGTCAGGACAACGGCACTAGCTGATCGCGGTCGAGAGTGATCGTGCCGGCGCCAATCTCGATTTTGTTCCCGCTGGACATCTCTATGCGCGGCCCGCTGAGTCGGATTGCCGCGCGGTCGCGGCGAGAGCGAAGGGGCTACCCTCGCTGTCGCGGCACACCTCCCAGCGCTCGCCGGGATGCACGACGCTGCCACCGAACTCGCGGACCCGCGCGAGCGCTGCTTGTAGGTCGGTCACCTCGAAGTAGGGGAGCGAGACGGAGTCGCCGGGACCACGGCCGCGGGGGTGGACGCCGAGTGCCGGTCCGGTGGCCGGGCTTTGCCAGCCACTCCCCTGATCTGGGGTCCTTGGCGCGAGATCGAGGCTGAGGACGCCGCTCCAAAAGCGCAGGGCGCGATCGGTGTCGTCGGCGGGGAACTCGATCAGCGCGAGCGGGAGGCGGTCCATTGGGACACCGTAGCGCGCTGCCGCTTGACTGCCCTTGAGTGAGTCGCGGACTGACGAGCGAGTCGCTCGGACAGTCACGAGCACCACCGAGCTGGATAGAGCTCAACGGGGCAGTCCGGCCAGCCGCGCGGCGAACCACATCCCGCGTATCTGGTAGATAGCTCCGCGATGGAAGACGACGATGAGGATGACGAATCGCAGGATCTCGGTGGGCGCTCGTTTGACCAGCTGGAGGACGAGGTCGAACGGCTCGCAGCAACGGCGAACGAATCTGCGTCGGAGGGCACACTGCGGTCACGGGGCGACGAGGAGGACTGGTTCGCAGAGCAAGTGCGCCAGGCGATCGACGACCTGCCGGATGAGTTCGTGCGCACGCTCGACGACGTGGCGATCGTCGTTTCCGACGAGGGTCACGAGAACAAGGCCTACGGCCTGTACCGCGGGCGCACAGTGGGCCACGAGCCCATGATCGGTCGTCCCATCGACCGTGCCAACCTCGCAGTCATCGCGGCGCTCGTCAACGCGCTCCGCGCCTGGTTCCCCAAGCTGACCGGATATCGGGTGGAGCTGCCCGACGACGACATCAGGCTCGATCTTGAGGATGCTCCACCTTTCGAAATCGCGGACTTCGACCCGAGGAGTGGCAGGCGCTGGAACGGCGCGACATCTCGCGCACGACTCGAACGGTCAACGTGTTGCGCACAACCAACGATGGGGAGATCGTTGAGCTGGCCAAGACGAGCACCAGCCGTCGCCAGGTTCCGTTGTCGATGCGGGCGCTCGACGCCCTCGACGCGACGCCCACGCGTCTGGATACGCCACTGGTCTTCCCCGGAGCGCGCGGTGGAGCCCTAAACCTCGACAACTGGCGTCGGCGAGTGTGGCTGCCGGCGATCGAGGCAAGCGTCGTCGCGAGGCCAGCGCGGATCTACGACCTCCGCTCAACGTTCGCCTCGGACGCGCTCGCCGCGGGCGTGTCGGCGTTCGAGCTCGCCCGGATCATGGGGACGTCGGTGCGAATGATTGAGCGGCATTACGGAGCGCTGCTCGACGGCGCTGGTGCAGGGATCGCAGGCCGGCTCGACATCCTCGATGGGGAGCGCGATCGCGCCGAGAAGACGCGTACAGAGGACGTTTAGGCCGCTTTCGGGCCACGGAACCGGGAACTTGCCGCGATCGACAGACCGGCATGAACTGCCTGATTTCCAGGGATTTAATGCCGGATGGGCGGTGCTGGGCTCGAACCAGCGACCTCCTGCTTGTAAGGCAGGCGCTCTGACCAGCTGAGCTAACCGCCCTGGGCTTGCGGCGTACGCAGGCCCCAGGGTAGCGGTCGCGGGTGGCGCAATAGCGGAGGGCCTATGCGGGAGTCATGGCGTAGGTGACGGTGACGTCGGCTTCGATCGTGCACTGCGAGACGGGGTCGATGATGACCGGGACGTTCATGCGCCGGACCTTCTTGTGCTTGGGCTTGCCGGCATTCGGCGTTTCTGGCTTGGCGGTGCCGGCGCCGTAGAGAATTGGTCCTCCACACAGCTCGCCTGAGGAGTCGGAATTCTCGGTCACATTGGTCACCGCGCCGAGCGTCGCGCCGATCTGGGTCGCGATGAACGTGGCCTTCTGGCCGGCGTTCGTGATGGCGTCACCGAGGGCAGTCTGGTAGGTGGTCTGTTGGGTGGCGTTGCTCGAGTTGGGATCGATCGTGATCGTGTCTGTGCCGTTGACGACGATCGTGCTCGCGGTGCTCGTAGTCGAGTTGTCGGCCTGCGCGATGCCGAGCCCACTGAGGGAGGCGCCGGCGAGGACTGCGGTTAGCGCGAGCAGGGTAGTTCGCGACCTGGTCATGTGAAGCTCCTTTGTCGGGATCTAGTAGTTGTACGCCCGAGTCGCGGTTTCATCACGCGGCGGTCGGGCAAAGGAGCGACAATTGCGACGTGAGCCGGAGAATCCTGATCTGCGCTGCGGCCGCTCAAACCATGCTGGTGGGGGCGCTTTCGGTCGCGCTGGTGATCCCGCTCGGGTCGGCGTTCTTCACGAACTGGGGCTGGATCATTGGTCCAGTAGCGTGGTTGGTGTGCGCTTTCGGCACGGCAGTGATCCTGCGCCTGCCGCGCCGACGCACGCTGGTCGGTGCGCTGCTCGCGGGCATCCCGAGCGCAATTGCGGTGTTGCTGGGCGAGCACACGCTCGGCGAGATCGCGGCAATCGCGCTGTTCGCCGTCTGGTGCGCCTGGCGGGCGCCGCTCCCGATCGCCGCCCTGAACGCCTGATGGAACTCGGCATGGAGGGGCGTGTTGCGCTTGTGCTGGGCGCCTCCAAAGGGATCGGCCGCGCCGTTGCCGCGGAGCTCGCCGGGGAGGGAGCGACGGTCGCGATCGTTGGGCGTTCGAGCGAGCGACTCGCGCCGGTCGCCGCCGAGCTTGGGGCGAGCACATTCACCCACGACAACTCAGACCTCGACGCGGTGCCCGCGCTCGTCGAGGCTGTCACCCAGCAGGTCGGGCCGATCGAGATCCTCGTCACCAACACCGGCGGCCCGCCAGCCAATTCCGACCCGCTCGGAAGTTCGCGCGAGCAGTGGGAGGAGGCCTACCGGACGCTGGTGCTCGCGCCGCTCGAGCTGATCCACGCGGTGCTGCCAACGATGCGCGAAAGGGGCTTCGGGCGGATCGTCAACATCGGCTCCTCCTCGATTCGCGAGCCGATTGCGAACCTGATGCTGTCCAACAGCCACCGCTCGGCGGCGCTAGCCGCCTTTAAGACGATCTCTCGGGACGTGGCCCGGGACGGGATCACTCTCAACACCGTGCTGGCCGGGCGCGTCGCGACCGAGCGGATCTTCGCGCTCAGCGGCGGGCGCGAGGAGGCGGAGCAAACTGCGCGCAACGAGATTCCAGCGGGGCGCCTCGGAGCGCCTGCGGAGCTCGCGGCCGCCGTGGCCTTCCTGTGCTCGACCCGAGCGAGCTACATCACGGGCGTGGCGCTCCTCGTCGATGGCGGCCTGACTCATCTCGTCTGAGCCGGTGGAGCGCAGTACCCCCAGGGGGAATCGAACCCCCGCTACGGCCGTGAAAGGGCCGCGTGCTGACCGCTACACCATGGGGGCGGGTCCGAGGGAGTCTACGCAAGGGCTGGCCACCCTCTTCACCGGGATCTTCCTCGCCCGGCACGGCCAGACCGACTACAACGTCGGGCGCCGCTTTCAGGGACTCCTGCCGGTCCCGCTGAACGAGACCGGACGCCGTCAGGCCGCGGAGCTCGCCGAGCTCGCAGCGACGCACGACTTCCACGCGCTGTGGTGCAGCCCGCTGGTCCGCGCGCGCGAGACCGCGGACATCGTCGGCGCGCGGATCGGTCTCGAGCCGATCGAGGACCCACGGCTCGTCGAGACTGACGCCGGCGACTGGACGGACCGCTGGTGGAGCGACGTCGAGAAGGAGGACCCGGAGGGGCTCGCGGCGTTTCTCCGCTCCGATCCCGACTTCGCGTTCCCGGGAGGCGAGTCCTACCACGAGCAGACCGTGCGGTCCGTCAACGCTCTAATCGACATCGCGAAAGGCGCGAAACCGGCTCTGGTCGTGTGCCATGCGATGGTGATCCGCCTCGTGGCGGCGCACCTCGGGCGGGGGGACCATCCCGTGCAAAACGGCGCGCTCATCGAGCTGTGATAGCTGGAAGACTGATCCGGCGCGGCTAGCTCATCGGGTAGAGCACCGGACTTTTAATCCGGCGGGCTGGGTTCGAGTCCCAGGCCGCGCACTGTGTAAGGAGCCTGCAAAACGGCGGGTGCAGCTGGGACCGAGATGCAAACGTGGCACCGAAAAGGACCGCCTCCGCC
>JBEKBL010000192.1:0-4569 GCA_050015415.1 Solirubrobacteraceae bacterium | reverse complement strand
GCAGTCGTCGTGAACGAGTAGGTCGGCGAGGAAGCGCCGATGACCAGGGTCCACGTGCCGCCGCCGTCGGTGGAGACAAGCCACTCGACGTTCGGAGTGGGCGTGCCCGACGCGGCGGCCGTGAAGCTGGCCGTCGCCCCCGCGGCGACGGTCTCGCTCGCAGGCTGGGTCGTGACGTGCGGAGTCCGGTCAGTGGACAGCGACGACGTACCCGACGGCCGTTCGGCTGACTCCCGCACCGCGACCGTTGGCGCCTTGAGCTTCCCGTGCTTGCCGCTGACCTCGAGCGAGAGCGAGTAAGTACGCTGCGAGCCGCCGTGGTTCGCGGCGAAGTCGACGGTGAGCGACGCCCGGCCGTGTACGCAGCCGATCGAGTGCGGCAGCGATCGGAGCTTCTGCGCGGCGGCGAAGCGACAGCTCGTCGCGTTCTCGACGATCGCTCGCAGCTTGACGGCTCCGCCGCTCGCCGGCAGGGTCGCCGGCGTCGCGCTGAACAGCAGCACCCGCGGCCTGTCGCTCCTCGCGGCCTGGGCTGTGAAGATCGCCGGAGCAGCGGCGCGCGAGATCAGGCCGGCCCGCTCGCTTCCGCGCGCCTGCCCGCCCGTGACGATCAGCCCGGCGAGCACGCCGACGACGACGAGCAGCGCCAGGGCGACGGAGCGATGACGTTGACGCGTCATGGGCCAGGCCTTCCGGTCAGGCGGGAGCGGAAGCCGCGTTCGTGTGTGTCCCGAGTGCCGTGGCAGCCCGCTGCGTCCCGCGGCGTCTGAGTCTAGCGGCGCGCAGCCGATCGGAGAGCGGCGCGCTGCTAGTCTCGCCGCGGTGGTCCTCGTCGTGCTCAGACTGGCGAGCGTGCAGATCGCAGCCGCCGCGAACGCGCGGCCCTAGCTAGGTGCTCCTCCGGCTCACAACGCTCGCGGTGGCCGGCGCGCTGACGCTCGCTGCGTGCGGCAGCGGCGCGCCGGCGAGGAGAGCGCGTGCGCGCGTCTGGCCGGGATCGGCCGCGACGCACCCCGGCAGAGGCCCGAGCCATCTGAGCGTGGCGCGCGACACGCGAGTCCTGCCGCTCAACCTGCTCGTGGCCGAGCACGACAATCGCCTCGTGTCGATCTCACCGCGCGGCCAGATCGTCTGGCGGCTGCGACAGAGCGATCCGACGCAGGCATTCGTCAGCCGCACCGGCCGCACGCTCGTGATCACCGAGTCGCGCCGCTCGCTGGTTGCGATGCGGCGTGTCGACAATCACCAGGTCAGCTTCGTTTACCGCAGGCTCGACGAGCCCGAGACCGCGCTCGAGACGGCAAGCGGAGCGGTCGTGATCGCCGATCCCGGCAGTTGCACCGTCGTGCTGGTCTCCCCCGCTACGCGCCGCGAGCTCAGGACACTCGGCAGGACGGGGGACTGCTTCCACGACCCGCCGGGCGCGTTCGCGCACCCCGACGCCGCGTTTCCTGCCGCCGACGGCGAGCTCGTCGTGACCGAGCGCGATCCCGCCTGGATCGACGTGCGGAGCGCCCGCGACCGGCTGCTCGACACGATCCGGCTCGCCGGATGGAGCGAGGCGTCCGATGCCAGCGCCTTCGGGCGGGCTGACCTGATCGTCGCCGAGCGCCGCGATCCCGGGGCAGTCGAGGAGCTTGATCGCAGCGGCGCGCCGCTCTGGCGCTACGGCCCGAGCGCGGGACCCGGCGAGCTCGACCAACCGGTGCTGGCGCGGGTGCTGGCGGACGGCGACGTGCTCGTGGTCGACTCGGGCAACGACCGCGTGATCGTGCTCGACCCCAAGACCGATGCAATCCTCTGGCAGTACGGACACACGGGGATCGCCGGGACGCGCCCCGGCTACCTCGATGAGCCGCTCAGCGCGACGCTCGTCCCGCTCGGCGGCGCTTAGGTCTGCGAGCGGTCGCGCCCGTGAGCTAGGGGCTTGTGGGTCGGGTGGGTTCACCCCTTTCGGGGCACAGGCATGAACCACCCGAACAGATCGATGACTTGCGCCATCATGGGCGTGTGTGCGCTCTCGAATATGGCGAGCGGCCGGCGGCCGGCGCGGCCAGCGGGCTGCTGGTGCTCCACCATGGCCGTGGCGCCGATGAGCAGGACCTGCTTGCGCTCGGCGACGTGCTCGATCCCCGTCGGGCGCTCCACGTCGTCGCGCCGCGCGCACCGCTGAGGCTGCCGGGCTTTGGCGGCTTTCACTGGTACGTCGTTCCGCGCGTCGGATATCCCGATCCGGAGACCTTTCGCGCGGGCTACCTAAAGCTCGCGGCGTTCCACGACGAGCTGTGGGAGCGGACCGGCATCACGCCGGAGCGGACGGTGCTGGGTGGCTTCTCGATGGGGTCGGCGATGAGCTTTGCGCTCGGGCTCGGTGGCGATCGCCCCGTGCCGGCCGGGATCCTCGCGTTCTCCGGCTTCATTCCGAGCGTTCCGGGGTGGGAGCCGGATCTCGCGAGCCGTACGGGGCTGCCTGTGTTCATCGCCCATGGATCCGGCGACCCAGTCATTGACGTCGCGTTCGCCCGGCGCGCACACGACGGACTCACGGCCGGCGGACTGGAGGTCGACTACCACGAGTCTGGTGGTGTGCACGAGATCGAGGCCCGGAACGCCGGCGCAGCCGCCGAGTGGCTGCGTCAAACCTTTGCGCGAAACTCCTGAGCGCCGCGCAACATGAGCCTTACGCGCTTGTTACAGCGACGTGGTTGCATCCTTTGACGTGTTGAGCGCATCGCAGACGATCGCCGGCGGTGACGGCTCGCGGTCGACGCGGCGCGAGCTGCTGCGGGCCGGCGGTGCCGTAGGCCTCGCGGCGATCGCAGGAACAATCGCTGGAGACGAGTTGTCCAATGGCCTGACGGTGCTCCCGGTCAACCGCGTGCTGTCGAGCGTCGCGCCGGGCGACCCGCACTTCCGGACGCGTCCCGACCTGCGGATCCCGGGCCTCAGCGTCGCGAAGATCAGCGGCGGACTGGCGCCGGGGCTGATCTTCATCGCCCCGTACAACGCGCCGAGCGGCCAGCAGGCCGGGGGCGTGATCGTCGACAACAGCGGTGCGCCGGTCTGGGAGAACCCGCTGGCGGGGCTGGTGACGACAAACCTCCGCGTCCAGCGCTACGAGGGCCGGGCGGCGCTGACCTGGTGGGACGGACTGATCAGCAACGGCCACGGCATCGGCGGCTACGTGATCGCCGGCGAGGACTACGCGCCGCTGCGCCACGTGCAGGCGGGCAACGGGCTCCAGGGCGATCTGCACGAGTTCCTGCTCACAGATCGCGGCACCGCCCTGCTGACCGCCTACCGGATCGTGACACAGGATCTGAGCAGTGTCGGCGCCTCAGCGCAGGGCACGATCCAGGACGCGATCTTCCAGGAGATCGACCTCGTCAGCGGCCGCGTCCTGCTCGAGTGGCACAGCCTCGACCACATACCGCTCAGCGAGTCCTACTGGCCGGTCTATGAGCCCTGGGATTACGTTCACATCAACTCGATCGACGTCGACACGGACGGCAACCTGCTCGTCAGCTCCCGCAACACCCATACCGTTTACAAGGTCGATCGCCACAGCGGCGAGATCATCTGGCGCCTTGGCGGAAAGAGCAGCGATTTCTCGGTCGCGAGCGACGCGAGTTTCGCCTGGCAGCACGACGTCCGCCGCCAGGCAGACGGGACGGTGACGATCTTCGACAACGAGGGTCTCCCCAACGCGAGCACGAACCAGTCGCGGGCGATCGTGCTCGCGGTCGACGAGCCGGCACGGACGGCGAGCCTGCTACGGGAATACCGCCACCCGACGCCGCTGCTCGCGACGAGTCAGGGGAGCGTCCAGATCCTGCCGAACGGCAACGTCTTCGTGGGTTGGGGCGCCGAGCCCTACGTCTCCGAGTTCTCCGCCTCGGGGGAGCTGCTGTTCGACGCGCAGCTCGGCGACAGCTACCTCTCCTACCGGGCGTTCCGCATCCCGTGGAGCGGCACCGGGCCGCTTGCGCCGCGCGTCGCCGCCGAGCGGCACGGGCGTCGGCTCGATGTCTGGGCGAGCTGGAACGGCGATACGCGCACCCGCTTCTGGGTCGTCCTCGCCGGTGCCCGTGATGGGCCGCTGGTGCCGGACTCGGCGCGTCCCCGGGAGGGCTTCGAGACGCTGCTCACGGTACGCGGCGACGCGAGGCGGATCGCGGTCCGCGCGCTCGATTACGGCGGCAAGGTGCTCGGAGAGTCGGCGAGCGTGCTGGTGTAGGGACCGCCGCAGGTTCCCAACCTTGGGGGTGGTCGCCGGCGGAAGCTCCCGAGCAGAGCGCCTGGGGGGCACGCACGCCGCAAGCGCGCCGGCTAGTCGACGGCGTCGGCGGCCACGGCCTGGGCGATCAGCTCGACGCAGGCGTCGGCGTCGAACCGCGTGGCGTTGATGACGAGATCGTAGAGCGACGGATCCTTGACGTTGCGGCCATAGAAGCGCTCGACCCACGCTTCGCGGACGCCGTCGCTCGCGCGAGCTTGACGCTCGGCCTCGTCGCGGGCCAAGCCGTGGAGGCGGACCGCCTGCTGGATTCGCGCGTCGCGCGGGCCGGT
>JBEKBL010000191.1:0-4571 GCA_050015415.1 Solirubrobacteraceae bacterium | reverse complement strand
AACCACTACAACGCCTGGCGGCCGTCGCACATCCACTTCTCACTGATCGGACGAGCGTTTGCGCAGCGACTCGTGACGCAGCTGTACTTTCCCGGTGACCCGTTGTTCGCGTTCGACCCGATCTTCAATTCGATCGCCGACGTTGCTGCCCGCGAGCGCCTTGTCGGGCGCTTCTCAATCGAGCGCTCGATCCCCGACTGGGCTTTGTGCTTCGAGTTCGACATCTTCCTGCGCGGGCCCGGCGCGACGCCGTTCGAGGAGTCGCGATGATCTTCGCGCTCACGCCGTCCCAGACAGTTGGACCGTACTTCGCGATCGGCCTGCCGTGGCCGAGCGGGCCTTACGCCGTGGCGCCCGGCACCGCCGCCGCGCTGACAATCGCCGGCACGATCTACGACGGCGCCGGCACGCCGATCCCCGACTACCTGCTCGAGACTTGGCAGGCCGATCCAAGCGGGAGGTTCGCGGACCTGTGGGGACATGCGGGGCCGTCCGAGCTCCCCGGGTTCCGCGGCTTCGCGCGCGTCGGGCACGAGGACGGCGACGGCACGTTTGAGTTCCTGACGGTAAAGCCGGGACCGGTCGCGCTCGCGGGTGGCGGTGTGGCGGCGCCGCATATCGACGTCTCGCTGTTCGCCCGCGGCATGCTCGGGCGCTGCGTAACGCGAATCTACTTCGCCGACGAGGAGGCCGCAAACGCCGCCGACCCGGTGCTCGCTAGCGTGCCCGAAGCGCGCCGCAACACCCTTTTGGCGCGAGTAGCGACGGACGGCTACGAGATCGACATTCGCCTCCAGGGTCCGGGGGAAACGGTCTTCTTTGCGATCTGAGGGCCTCTTCGACGCGATCTACGAACGCGGCGAGGTCGCTGTGCAAACCGATGGCCGAGCTTGGCTGCGTGCGATGCTCGACGTGGAGTCGGCACTGGCTCGAGCGTGCGCAGACGAGGGCCTGATCCCGGCTTCGGCGGCAAGCGAGATCGTGCTGGCCTGTGAGGTCGAACGCATCGACCTCAGCGCGGTCGTACGGGCGACCGGCGAGTCCGCAACACCGGTGATCGAACTCGTCGCGCAACTGCGCGCCGCCGTGGGCGAGAGCACCGGGCGATACGTCCACTTCGCCGCGACGAGCCAGGACATCATCGACACCGCGACGATGCTGATCGCGCGTCGCGCCCTCGAACCTCTGCTGGCCGACGCGGCGACGGCGATGGACGGCGCAGCGCAGCTCGCGCAGGAGCACCGAGCCACGACGATGGCTGGCCGCACGCTCCTCCAGCAGGCTCAGTTGAGCAGCTTTGGCCTGCGCGCCGCCGGCTGGCTTGTCGGACTCGACGAAGCCTGCGCGGCGCTGCGCCGGCTCGAGGAAACGCGGCTCGCGGTACAGATGGGTGGACCGGTTGGCACACTCGGTCCGGCCGTTGCCGCGCGCGTGGCCGCGATACTCGAACTTCGCGAGCCGACGATCCCGTGGGATGCGCTCCGCGTCCGGCCCGCCGAGCTTGCGAGCGCCCTCGGCGTGCTCGCCGGCGTCCTGGCGAAGATCGCACGAGACGTGACGCTGTTCGCACAGAGCGAGGTCGGCGAGCTTCGCGAGGGCGGTGGGCGCCATCGCGGCGGCTCTTCCGCGATCGCCGGTAAGCGCAACCCGGTGGCAAGCGTCGCCGTTCTTGCGTGCACGACCCGCGTGCCCGGCCTCGTGGCGACGATGCTCTCCGCGATGACCCAGGAGCACGAACGCGCTGCCGGCGCGTGGCAGGCCGAGTGGGGCACCCTAGGCGATCTGCTGACGCTCGTCGGCTCGGCCACCGCGTGGTCGGCCGACCTGCTCGTGAACCTCGAGGTGGACGTGGCGAGGATGGCCGAGAACGCCCGCGGACTCGACGGCGACCTCGATGCGGTCGGGACGCTGATCGACCGGGCGCTGTCGGCGCGGACGCTGTGAGCGTTTCCGATCTCTACTACGAGGAGAGCGGCGCCGCGTCATCGCCGGCCGTCGTGCTCGGATCGTCGCTTGGAACCACGCACGCAATGTGGGCGCCGGTGGCGCTGAGCCTCGCCCGTAGTCGACGCGTCGTTGCCTACGACCATCGCGGTCATGGTCGCTCGCCGCTGCCGCACGGCCGGAGCGATATCGCGGACCTGGGCGCCGATGTGCTCGCGCTGCTCGACCGCCTCGAACTCGAGCGAGTCTCCTACGTCGGTACTTCGCTCGGCGGAATGGTGGGCCTGTGGCTGGCCGCAAATGCGCCGCAGCGGATCGAGCGGCTGGTCTGCGTCTGTAGTTCGCCGTACCTGCCGCCGGCGCAGGGCTGGGCAGCGCGCGCCGCGCGCGTCCGCGAGGCCGGGTCAGTCGCCGCCGTCGCCGACGAGGTGCTGGCACGCTGGTTCACGGCCCGCTACGCCGACGCGCACCGTGACGTGGTCGAGCCGATCGGCAAGACGCTGCGCGAGTCCCCGGCCGAGGGATACGCGTCCTGTTGTGAGGTGATCGAGCGCCTCGATCTGCGTGATCAGCTCGCGCTGATCACCACTCCAACACTCGCGATCGCCGCGGCCGAAGACCGTGCGATTCCGCCCGAACACTCGCGGGCGATCGTCGCGGGCGTGCTCGGCGCACGATTCGAGCTGCTGAGTCACGGAGCGCACCTCGCCGCGGTTGAATGTGCGCCGGAGGTGACGGCGCTGATCGAGCGACACCTGGAGGAGGAACGATGAGCGATCCGCAGTACGACAAGGGCATGGAGGTTCGCCGAGCTGTGCTCGGCGATGCGCACGTCGATCGCGCGGTGGCGGGCACGACCGAGTTCACGGCGCCGTTTCAGGACTTCATCACGCGATCGGCCTGGGGAGCGGTTTGGTCGCGTGACGGACTCGATCGCCGCACGCGCAGCGCGGTTACCCTCGCGGTATTGACGGCGCTCGGGCGCGAGCACGAAATCGCGATGCACGTACATGGCGCGCTGCGCAACGGGCTGACGCCTGCGGAGATCGGCGAGGTGCTGCTCCACACATCGGTTTACGCCGGCGTGCCGGCTGCCAACCGTGCGTTCGCGATAGCCAACGAGGCGCTGGCGCAGCAAACACCGCCGTGAGCCGGCTGTTCGCCGCTGTCCGCGGGCTCCGGCTCAGCTCAGGCCGAGCAGTGCTGCGGCGTTCTCCTTCAGCACCCGCGGGCGTATCTCGTCCCGGATCGGCAACTCCTCGAAGTCTGCGAGCCAACGCTCCGGCGTGATAACCGGATAGTCGGAGCCAAATAGGACCTTGTCCCGGAGCGCCGTGTTGATGTACTGGATCAGCACCGCCGGGAACAGCTTTGGTGACCAGCCGGAGAGATCGATGTACACCTGAGACTTGTGCATGGCCACCGAGATTGCCTCCTCCTGCCAGGGAAACGACGGGTGGGCGAGGATGATCGGCATCTCCGGGAAGTCGACGGCGACGTCGTCGACATCCATCGGATTGGAGTACTTGAGGCGAATGCCGCCGCCGCCCGGCAGACCGGACCCCATGCCCGAGTGACCGGTGTGGAAGACGGCCGGCAGTCCGGCCTCGGCGATCACCTCGTAGAGCCCATACGCCATTCGGTCGTTCGGGAAGAAGGCCTGCAGGTTCGGGTGGAATTTGAAGCCGCGGGCGCCCGTGGCAATCAGCCTGCGGGCCTCCGAGACGGCGCGCTTGCCGCGGTGCGGGTCGATGCTGACGAACGGTATGAGCACGTCCGCGTTTGCCGCTGCGACCTCGAGAATCTCGTCATTCGAAACGGGAACCTCGCCAGTCCCGGCCTCGCTGTCGACGCAAAAGACTACGGCCGCCATCCTCCGCTGCCTGTAGTAGGCCGCAACCTCCTCGGCGTTCGGCCGGGGGAAGTCCGAGCGGAAGTGCTTTGCCGCGGCGTCGAGAATCTTCGTCGTTGTCGGATCGGCTTCGCCGCTCCGGGGCACCTGGGCGTGAGTGTGCACGTCGATCGCGACAATCTGTTCGAGATCGATGGGCGTCACGGATGCGGGACAATAATGGCGCGAGCGAGCGACCGCGCGCCGAGACGGCCAGCGAGATCGGTGTGCCCGGGGCGGGATTCGAACCCGCACGCCCTTGCGGGCAGCAGTTTTTAAGACCGCCGGCTGTACCGATTCGCCAACCCGGGCAGAAATGCCGATCCGCGGCCCATCGTAGTCGCTCCCGTACGTGTGTTGAGGGCATGTGAAGTGATCGGGAGCGCAACTATTCCGCCGCTATGGTGTCTCGAGAACAAAAGGGGAATTGCAGACGTGGAGGGCTACGCACTCAGCCAGGAGCGCTTCGCCGCCAAGCGCGGCCCGTCACGCATGCTCCGAATCGCCAGCGATGAGCGACTCGTCGCGCTGACCCGGTCTGGCAACCAGGGCGCGTTCGAAGTCATCGTCGACCGCTACCAGGCAAGGCTGCAGTCGTTCTGTGCACGCATCGTCGGCTCGCGAGAGGACGCCGAGGATGTGCTCCAGGAGGTCTTCGCGGCTTCCTTCAACGCGCTGCTCGCCGACACGCGTGAAATCAATCTGCGGCCCTGGCTCTACCGAATCGCACGCAACC
>JBEKBL010000190.1:0-7027 GCA_050015415.1 Solirubrobacteraceae bacterium | reverse complement strand
ATCGACGAGCTCGGCGCCGACGCGCGGATCGCGGTCCTCACGAGCGCCGTACGCGACAGCTCGAACGGCGAGCAGTTCGTCGCGTCCTTGCGCGAGCGATACGGACTCGACGCGCGGATCATCACCGGCGAGGAGGAGGCGCAGCTCACGTTCCTCGGCGCGATGAGCGACCGCAACGCTGAGGACACCACGCCCACGCTCGTGATCGACGTCGGCGGTGGTTCGACCGAACTGGTCGTCGGAGCTCTCGGAATCGTCAGCTTCCATGTCTCGCTGCAGGTCGGCGTCGTGCGACAGACAGAGCGCCACCTGCTTTCCGATCCACCGTCGCCGGGCGAGCTGGGGGCGCTGCGACGCGACGTGCGGGCTCTGATCGAACGCGACGTTCCTGTTGCCGAGCGGCGCGGCGTCGAGCGCGCGATCGCCGTCGCCGGCACCGCGACGTCGCTCGCCGCGATCGACCAGGCGCTCGAGCCCTACGACCGCAAGCGGGTGCACGGCTACCGACTGGACATCGTCACGACCCGGCTCCTGCTCGCGCGGCTGGCTGCGATGCCGCTCACGGAGCGGCGGCAGACACGCGGACTTCACCCTGACCGCGCACCGACGATCGTCGCCGGGGCGCAGATCCTGATCGAGGTGCTAGAGGCGTTTGGGCTCGACGGGTTCGAGGCCTCGGAGAACGACATTCTCCGTGGAGCCGCGCTGCGGCGTGCAGGCGCGCCGAGCGCAGCCTGAGCGGCGGTCTTCGAGCGGACTCCAAGGGCGGCACACGCCCTCCGGTCCCCGCGCGTCACGGAGCTTCGTGACGGACAGGGACGCACTCAACGCTCGTGGCCCAGGGCTGGCGAAGCCGCGCCAGCGCGGACTGCGACCAGGCTTCCGCTTGCCCGTTGCATAGTCGTTCAAAGCAAGGTTATGATTCGTATATCTCGATGGACATTCGTAAATACGGATCGCTCGTCGCTGGGCGTGAGGGGAGGAGATTGACGATGGGACGATTTCGAGTGCCTTCGCGTGCCGCTTTGGGCGCGGCCGTGACGATTGGCGTGCTTGCAGCTCTACCGATCTCGACACAGGCTTCAGCACCACCGGTTGAGTCAGCGCAAACGTTCGTGCTGTTCAACATCGCCGAGGGCCAGCTGCCGGAAAACATGGCGCCGGCGCCGCACGGGGCGCTCGATGTGGCTCTCAACGGGGCTGGCGAGGTCGCGCAGCTTTCGGCGACCGGCAAGCTGAAGGTTCTTGCGACGCTACCGACGCCGGCCGACGGCGGCGTCAATACGCCGTTCATCAAGTCGGCCTTCACCGCAGGCATGGTGCGGGCCGCCAACGGAACGATCTACACGAACTATTCGACCGGCACGGCGGGGCAGACCGGCATCTACTCGATCAGGCCTGGAGGCAGTCCGCAGCTGATCGTGCAGCTACCGGCTGCCGCACTGGCCAACGGACTCGCGCTCGACCCGAAGACTCACGAGTTGTACGTCGCCGACTCGGCCGAGGGCATCATCTGGAGCGCCCCGGAGTCGGGCGGCGTGGCCACGATGTGGGCGTCCGGCCCAGCCTTTCAGCCGACCTCGTTCCTCGGCGCGAACGGGCTGAAGTTCCACGACAACGCGATCTGGGTCAGCAACACGGACGCCGGCACGATCCTGCGGATTCCGATCGAGTCGGGCGGTGCGGCCGGCCCTGTCGCAACCTTCGCAAGCGGGCTGGCAACGATCGACGACTTCAACTTCGTCGGTAAGGGCAACGAGATCGCCGCCGCGCTCGACATCGATGACCAAGTCGACCTGGTCCAGCCGAACGGCAGTCACAAGACCGTGCTCGATGCCAGTGACGGGCTCGAGGGCCCGACCTCGATCGTCGTGCGCGGCCGCAAGATGTACGTGGCGAGCGGCGCGTACTTCACCCAGCAGGATCCGAACATACTCGTCGCACGACTGGCGAAGTAATCAGCCGCCGAGCGTCGCATCCGCCTCCGCTCTCGGGCGGGGGCGGATGCGGCTCGAGCGCGAGCGGATCGGTTTCACTGAGCTCTCGACCACTTCACCGGCGACGGCAGGCCGGCGGGTGCGCGTGGATGATCTAATCTGCGCGCTCGCACGCCGGCCACGCGCAAACGAATCCATGCCAGCTCGCCACCATCGGACTGTTGACCGCGTAATCGGGATCATGGAGGAGGCCTCGCGCGTGACCGGCGGCGTCTCGCTGGCCGAGCTGGCTGAGCGGCTGGATGCTCCGAAGTCGTCGATCCAGGAGCTCACCAACGGACTTCTCGCGACCGGATATCTCGTTGAGCGCGATCGACGCTTCACGCTCGGCCCTGGACCGTTCGTGCTGTCGATCCGTACCGTCGGGCTCTCGCTGCGGCAGGTCGACCACGAGCAGCTCGCGCTGGCGGCCGAGCGCGTGGGTCACATTCTCTTCGTCGGCGCCCGGGTGCGTCTTCGTCGACCAGGCCGGACAGGACGTGCTGATGGACTTCGTCTCGGCCACGCGACCGCGCCGGCCGCTCTTGATCACCGCGACGGGCAAGATCCTCCTGGCGTTCGCGCCGACCGTGGAGCGCAACGACTTTCTGGTGCGGATGGAGCGAGAGCAGCCCGAGCAGGTCGCCGCATTCCTCAAGGAGCTGCCAGAGATCCGCGCGAGCAGGCTCGCGTACAACAGCGGCGAGACCGTTCCCGGACGTTTTGCGGTTGCGACTCCGCTTATCGACCCTGCTGGGTCCCTACTCGCCGCCATCTGCGCGGTCGGCGGGCCGGAGGTCGCAGACACGCTGCCGGACCTCGGGCGGGCCTTGCTCGACGCCGTCGGTGAGTGGCAGTGGGCGCGCAAGCGCCGCTCGACCAAAGCCTAGGCCCGTCGAGCCGACCCAGCGCCGGCCGCGCGCACCGGTTCAGCGGTGACCGTCAGACCCGTGCTACCATCCGCATACCTAGTCGTTACTACGTATATACGTATGTGCTGGATCGGCGCGTCGCGCTCTGCGGCGTGTCAGGGTTGACGGTTCGAGGGCAAATGAAACAGCAGCCGACAGGCGAGGACACGCGATGTGATCGCAACGGACTGCTGCGTGGGTCGGCGCTCTGGGCGCCGGGACCGAGCGGTTGTGGACGACACCGCAAGTGCCGGCGGATGCGCCGCCAACCGGCAGTGCGCCGGCGCCGCTTCGGCGCGGCGTTCGTTGACTCAGTCGCAACTATCGATCAAAGAGGGAGGGATTCATGAGGCACGCATTAGCCAGATTTGCGCACGCGAGATATGTGATCGGGGCGTTGGCTGTACTGTCGTTTGTAGGCGTCTTCGCCGCCAGCTCAAGCGCGGTCGTCGCCCATAAGGCCGCCGCAAAGCCGGCCACGTGGCTGATCGGCAACATCGGCACCTACAGCGGTATCAACGACAGCAACTTCGTCGGTGGCGGCCAGACGCTCGAGGCATGGGCGCTGTACACCAATGCACACGGCGGGCTGGACGGAGGCCACCATGTCAAGGTCATCTCCTTCGACGACGCGGGCAACGCGACGACCTCGGAGAACGACGTCAAGCAGCTCGTCGCCGATCATGTCATCGCGATCGTCGCGATGAACAGCGGCGAGGATTCGAACTGGGACAGCTACATCGAGTCAACCGGCATTCCGGTGATCGGCGGCAGCACGCCGCTCCCGGACTTCGCCTCGAACCCGGACTACTTCCCGGTCGGCGCGACGGCCAATAACTCGGTGCCGGACCTGCTGCTGTACGCGAAGAACGTGCTGCACCAGACGGTTGGTGGCTACCTGGGCTGCGAGGAGGCGCCGGTCTGCTCAGCGCTCGAGGCCGTCTACGCCGGCGCGTACAAGGCGATCGGAGGGAATCTCGCCTACAACACGCTGTACTCGAGCAGCGCGCCGACCTACGCCGCGCAGTGCCTGGCGGCCCAGTCGGCCGGGGTGCAGGATCTGGAGATCATCGGGCCGTCGTTCACCGTTCCGAAGATCGCCGCGAGCTGTGGCTCGCAGGGCTACGACCCGACGTTGTTGCTGAACGACGTCGTCCTCACACCGCAGCTCGCAACGCAGCTCGGGTCGCTGACCGGCATCTTCGGCGCCGACGCCTTCCCGTTCACCGCGACATCCGGGGCCCCCGGTGTCAAGGAGTTCCGCGCCGCGCTGAAGAAGTACGAGCCGGGCGTCACGAACGCGAACACGTTTACGCAGGACGATGCGACGACGTGGGCGTCGGGTGAGCTGTTTGCAGCGGCAGCGAAGGCAGCGAAGCTCGGTAACCACCCGAGCGCCGCGGAGGTCAAGGCCGGCCTGTACAAGCTCCACAACGACACGCTCGGTGGACTCGCGCCACCGTTGACGTTCAACAAGGGCAAGCCGAACTCGATCAACTGCATCTACATAATCAAGGTGACGAGTGGTTCCGTCACAGAGCCGCAGGGACTCAAGACGTACTGCCCCACTGTTAGCTAGAACACAGCAGCACCAGCACCATGAGACCGCCGGCACGGCCCCGATAGCGAGTAGGAGCTGAGCAAAATGCTCCTCCCGTTCATCATTATCGGGGTCGTGTCCGGGGCGGTCTACGGCCTCGCGGCCGTCGGCTTGGTCCTCAGCTACCGAACCTCCGGCATCTTCAACTTCGCCCACGGCGCCCTCGCGACGCTGTCGGCATACCTCTTCTATGAACTGCACGACTCGGCGCATGTCGCCTGGCCGATCGCCGCAATCGTCTCCGTGCTCGTGCTCGGGCCGGCGCTCGGGATCGGCTTCGAGCGCTACGCGCGCGTGCTTGCGCGCGTGAGCCTGTTGCTCCAGGTCGTCGGCACCGTCGGCGTCCTACTCATCATCGAAGCGGCCTGCAACCAGTGGTACGGGTCGAACGGAACGTTCTACCCAAGCTTCCTACCCCAGAGCACGGTCAAGGTCGGTGGTGCCTACGTCACCGTCGCCGAATTCATCATCGTCGGCCTGTCGCTCGTCTTGACCGTGCTGCTCTACCTGATGCTCCGCGCGACGCGTGTCGGCAAGGCGATGCGGGCCGTCGTGGACGACCCCGACCTGCTCGCGATCGCCGGTACGAGCCCGATCACGATCCGTCGGACCGCCTGGGTGATCGGCTGCTTCTTCGCAACGCTGTCCGGCGTCCTGCTGGCGCCGAACGTCGGCCTCGATGCCTCGGCGCTGACGCTGCTCGTCGTGCAGGCCTTCGGCGCGGCGGCGATCGGGCGCTTCCGGAGCCTCCCGATGACGTGGGTCGGCGGCCTGATCATCGGCGTCGCCGCGAGCATCGCGACAAAGTACCTCACGTCGCGAACGATCCTCAGCGGATTGCCGACGGCGCTGCCATTCATCATCCTGTTCGTCTCGCTTCTGCTGGTCCGCCAGCGCGGCGGCCTCGAGAGCGCGAAACGCCTACTGCGGCAGGAGTACCCCACTCGCCGCCTGCCCGCTACCTTGCAGGCGCCGGGCGCGATCGTCGTCCTCGGCGTCCTGATCGCCGTGCCGTGGCTCTTCAAGTCCGACCTGACGGCGTGGATGGGCGTCCTCACCGACGTGATGCTGTTCCTGTCGCTTGGCCTGCTCGTGCGATCCTCGCGCCAGATCTCGCTCTGCCAGCTGACGTTCGCGGCGATCGGCGCCGTCGCGTTCTCAAAGCTCGCCGGCGCCGGCGTTCCGTGGCTGCCGGCGCTACTCATCGCGGGCCTCGTCGTGGTCCCGATCGGAGCGCTGCTCGCGATCCCCGCGGTGCGACTGTCGGGTCTCTATCTGGCGCTCGCGACGTTCGGCTTCGGGCTGCTCGTGCAGGCGATGTTCTACCAGACGTCGATCGGCTTCGGGATCGAGGAGCTGGGACTGCCGATGCCACGACCGGCAACGAGCTGGCTGCGTAGTGACATCGGCTTCTACTTCCTGCTGCTCGCGTTCACGATCCTCACGAGCCTGCTCGTGATCTGGCTGATCCGCGGACGACTCGGCGGCTTGCTGCGGATCCTCGGAGAGAGCCCGCTGACGCTCGAAGCGTTCGGCGTCAACGTCACCGTGACCCGGATCCTCGTGTTCTGCCTGTCAGCTTTCATCGCGGCGATCGCTGGCGCGCTCAGCGGCTGCTCACTCGGGTCGGTCACGGGTGGAAGCTTCGATCCGATCCAGTCGCTGACGCTGATGGTGGTCGTCGCGATCGTCGCCGGTGGCGAACCGTGGTACGCGCTGATCGCGGCGCTGCTGGTCGGGTTGCTGCCGGTCTACTTCACCTCGGATACCGCAACGAACGTTCTCCAGATCGCCTTCGGCTCAGGAGCGGTCCTCTTCTCACTCGGGCTTGCGCCGAAGGTACCGCCGCCGCTGGAGCGCCTGATCGAGCGCGCACGAGCGCGCGGGCTCGAGCGGCGGGCCGCGCAGCCGGCGGTCGCGGTCGCGGCCGCGACACACGTTGCGGCGAGCACGTTGCGAGCCAACGATGTGACGGTTCGCTTCGGCGGCCTGGTCGCCGTCGACGGCGTTACAGTCACCGCCAGCACCGGGCGGATAACCGGCGTGATCGGACCCAACGGCGCCGGCAAGACGACGCTCTTCAACGCGTGCTCCGGGCTCAACACGCCGTCGGCCGGCGAGATCACGCTCGACGGCCGCGACCTGGGGCGTCGCAGGCCCTCGGTCCGGGCACGACTGGGTCTCGGCCGTTCCTTCCAGCAGGTGACGCTATGCGAGTCGTTGAGCGTTGAAGAGAACGTGCGCATCGGCGCCGAGGCTGGGATCGTCGGCGCGAGCGCCTTCCGCCACGTGATTCGCCGGCCCGCTGAGAACCGTCTTGTCGACGCCCGCACCGCCGAGGCCTTCGCGCTGTGCGGCATCACCGAGCTCGCCTCACAGATCGTGAGCACACTGCCAACCGGTCAGCGGCGCCTGGTTGAGCTGGCGCGCTGCCTAGCCGGCGCGTTCACCATCCTGCTTCTCGACGAACCGTCATCCGGACTCGACGCGGCCGAAACCGAGGCGTTTGGCGAGCTGCTGCGGCGCGTCGTCGACGAGCG
>JBEKBL010000189.1:0-4589 GCA_050015415.1 Solirubrobacteraceae bacterium | reverse complement strand
CGCGAGCATCGCGCGTCGAGCGTCCGCCAGCGAGACGGCAACGGCGTGGCGCTCGCGCAGCAGCGTGACGAGAAGCTCCGACGGCTCCTCGAGGCGCACCAGTGTGCCCAGTGCGTCGAGGAAGAGTGCCGCGGGCGGCGAACCTTGCTCGGCAGCCATCGCCGCGATCATCGCACGCCGTCGTGCACCGGCGATCGGCCTCAAATGCTGTGCCACAATCCGGAGCGAGAGCAGCGCCTCGAGCGATGAGCACCCGCGAACGACAGCGCCGCCGGCGCAAACGGCGCAGCGACCCAGCGCGCCTCGTGCTGGTTGGAGCTATCGGCGTCGTTGCCGCGTTCGCTCTGCTCCTCGCGATCGGCTTGCTCTACGTCTCCGCCGTCGCGAGCAACATTCCGCCGCTTGGCAAGTTGAAGCCGGTCAAGCAGCAGACCAGCTCGGTGGTCTACGCCGCCAACGGCGAGGATCTCGGCATCGTTGAAGGCGACTCGATCCGGGTGCCGATTCCCGCATCGAGGATCCCGCGCATCCTCAAGGAGGCGACCGTCGCGATCGAGGATCAGCGCTTCTACCAGTCCGGTGCAATCGACCTGCCCTCGATCATCCGCGCGGCGCTGGCCGACCTCGTCACCGGGAAGACCGTTCAGGGCGGCTCGACGATCGCAATGCAGCTCGCCGACAACCTCTACCTCGGCCACCAGCAGACGTTCGAGCGCAAGGTCAAGGAGGCCGTGATCGCCGAGCGACTGTCGAACAAGATGTCCAAGCGGGAGATTCTCGCCGACTACCTCAACACCGTTCCCTATGGAACCGTCGGCGGACAGACCGCCTATGGCGTGCAGGCGGCGGCCCGCATGTTCTTCGATCGGCCCGCTTCGAAGCTGAACCTGGTCCAGGCCGCGTTGCTCGCCGGGCTGCCCCAGGCGCCCTCGCAGTACAACCCTTTCAGCTACCCGCAGGCGGCGCGTGGGCGGCGCAACGAGGTGCTCACCAAGCTCGCACAGCTGGGCTATATCAGCTCGGCGCGCGCGTTTGCCGCAGAGCGAGCGCCGCTCGGAGTGCACCACAGCGGCTACTTCCAGCAGCGTCGCTACCCGTACTTCTTCAATTACATCGTCTCGCAGCTCAAGCGGCGCTACGGAGCGAGCGTGGTCGAGGGGGGCGGCTTGAAGGTGTACACCACGCTCGACACGCACGTCCAGTACCTCGCCCAAACTGCGATCCACGACGTGCTCGTCGACCCAGGCGATCCGGCGGCGGCGGAGGTCGTTGAGGACCCACACAACGGGCACCTCCTCGCGATGGCACAGACCGGCGCCTATCCGGCGAACGAGATCAACTACGCAACGCAGATCCTGCGCCAGCCAGGCTCGACTTTCAAAGCGATCGTGCTCGCCGACGCGCTGTCGCGCGGCATCGATCCGTTCACGACCATCTACCTCTCGCACACGCTGGAGCCCGGCTGGCTGCTCGGCTACCCGTCCTACATGGTGTCGATCGACGGCGGTGGCAACCTCGAGGCGCGGATCAACATCGAGGAGGCGCTCGTCGCCTCGGACAACACTGTCTTCGCGCAGCTCGCCGCCGACCTCACGGAGCGCAGCGTGACAGCGATGGCCTACGAGCTCGGTGTCACCACCCACCTCCACTCCTACCCGGCCGAAGCGCTGGGCGGCCTCACCTACGGCGTCAGCCCGCTCGAGATGGCAAACGTCTATTCGACACTCGCCGACGGCGGCTGGCGCAACAAGCAGATCTCGATCACGAAGGTCGTCTTCCCGGACGGCCGGGTCGACCGCAGCTGGGACAAGATCAGGCGCACCAAGGTCTTCTCGAGCGCGGCCGATGCCGTCGAGCGCCAGATCCTCGAGGAGAATGTGCTCGAGGGGACGGCAACGCAAAGCGCGATCAACTGCCCGAGCGCGGCGAAGACCGGCACGACCAGCAACCTCGTCGATGCCTGGCTCGACGGCTTCACGCCGAACTACACCGCCGTCGTCTGGATGGGCTACCCACAAGGCGATATTCCAATGGACGATGTTCAAGGCGAGCCGCAGTACGGGGGTGACCTCCCGGCCGACATCTGGCACGACACGATGGACGCGCTTGCGACCCCGCCGTGCGCCTCCTTCCCGTCGGCGCCGACGATGGACTACGTCCCCTTCACCGGGCACTACCAGCAGCTCGGACTTGAGAGCTACGTGCCGCCCAAGCATCACAAGCACCGCGGCCAAGGGTCGAACGGTCAAGGTGGCACGACCACCCCAACGACGCCTGCCGGCTCGACTCCGGCGGCGACCCAGCCGGCAACGGGAGCAACCTAGCCCGAGGCTCCGTAGTAGGCTGGCAGCGGTGCCCAAGGAAGACAAGATCGAGTTCGAGGGCGAGGTGATCGAGGCCCTGCCAAACGCGATGTTCCGTGTCAAGCTCGACAACGACCACGTTGTGCTCGGCCACGTGGCCGGCAAGATGCGACGCTTCCGGATCAGGATCCTGCCTGGCGACCGCGTTCGCTGCGAGCTGTCGCCGTACGACCTGGACCGGGCACGGATCGTCTATCGCCACCGCTGAGATCGCTGGGCGGCCCTGGACGAGCGCGCCCTGATCGAAGCGATCACGGCGGCGCTCCGGCCGCGTAGCGAGCGAGTCTCGCGCTGGCTCGGTGACGACGCAGCTGTCGTGCGTGCCGGCGGTGTCGTGTCGGTCGTTTCGACCGACACGATGGTCGAGCGGAGACACTTCAGGCTCGACTGGATGGACGCCGCGACCGTCGGCCACCGAGCGCTCGCCGGCGCTCTCTCGGACCTCGCGGCAATGGGCGCCGACAGCGGTGAGGCGTATGTATCGATCGGCGTGAGCGAGACGCTTGGCGGCGAAGGCGCACTCGCGGCAATGCGCGGCGCCGAGCGCTTGGCGGCGCAGACCGCAACGACGATCGCCGGCGGCGATATCGTCGGCTCCGAGGTTGCGTTCATCGCCGTGACGGTCGTCGGCTGGGCCTTCGAGGCGGCGGCGCTGGTCGCGCGCGACGGCGGGCGCGTCGGCGACCTGATCGGCGTCACCAACGAGCTGGGCGGCTCGGCGGCCGGCCTTGCGGTACTGGAGCGTCGAGCGCCGAGGCCGGCGGCCGCCGAGCTCGTGGTTGCTCGGTACACGCACCCCTTGCCACGGCTGGTCGAGGGGCGATTGCTGGCACGCTCGGGCGCGCGGGCGATGATTGATCTGTCGGATGGGTTGGCGAGCGATGCTGCTCTGGTTGGCGAGGCTAGCGGCGTACTGCTGGACATCGATCTGGACTTGCTGCCGCTCGCCGCTGGTGTGGCCGAGGTCGCCGGCTCACTGGGTGAAACGCCGGCCGCGTTCGCCGCCAGTGGTGGCGAGGACTATGAGCTCCTGGTCTGCGTGGCGCCGGGCGACCGCGCCGTGGTGCAGGCCGCCGTACCCTCGCTTCGATGGATCGGCGAAGTGCGAGAAGGACGCGGCGCCCGCTTCCACGACGGTGGAGGCGAGAGAAGGCTGGAAGGCTACGAGCATAGGCTCCCGTGAGCTCTGAGGAGGGACGCTCTCGAACGGCTCGACGGAGCCGGCTCAGCGACTCAGCCGGCGAAGTGCCGAGTCAGTTCCGCCCAGTGACCCCGGGCCGGCGTATGTCGCGGGGCCGCGGACCGTGATCCGAAGGTCGCGTGGCGTGCCGCGAGTGCTCGGGTGCACCAGCACGAATGCGGCGGCGAGGACGAGCCCGCCGGACAGCGAGAACGCGAGCAGGGCACCGGGGCCGATCTCGCTGCCCGCGAACACGAGCAGCCAGGTCCAGGCAAAGGCGATCGGGCCGAGGCCGAGCGAGTTGGCTTCGACCGCGAGCACGAGACCCAGCGGCGCGAGCGACAGGGCCGTCCAGAGCGCTCCGGCCCCTGCGGAGCGGTAGCGCTCGCCAGCCATCAGCGGCACCCAGATGAGCAAGGGCAGCGCCAGCAGGGCCGCGGTGTAGGGGTTTGCGAGCCAGAGCACAGCGGCGAGCAGGCTCGCGAGGCACAGCAACGCGACCGGCGCACCGGCGCTTGACCCAGCGACGTCGTCGAGCGAAGGGCCGCCGATCAGGCGGACCCGGGCGAGGCATGCCAGCACGAATACCGCGACCACGCTGATCAGCGCCAGCGCGTCGTCGCCACGGAACGGATACGCAGCCGGCGTCACCGGGGCGGACGGCACGTGGGCGAGCAATCCGCTCCACGCGAGCAGCTTCGCGTACACCCCGGCGACGAGGAACGGCAGGCCCCACGCCAGCACCCAGGCAAACCACGGCGCCAGCGCGGTCCGTCGCCGGCGGGCCCGCGCCAGGAGATCAACGGCGCAGAGCGCCGAGGCGAGGATGAGCAGGCCGAAGAGCAGGCGAGCGGTCCAACCGCCGAGCACGCTGGCCGCGAGCGTCACGTCCCGCGTACTCGCCGGCGAGACGTCGGGGCCGTGCTGGAGCGCCTCGGTGGCGCTGAGGACGGCGCGACCAACGCCGCCGAGCGTCGCAGCTGAGACCTCAGCGCTCCGCGTGCCAAGCTCGCCGCCCTGCTGTACGAGCACCGCAGGGATACCCG
>JBEKBL010000188.1:0-4653 GCA_050015415.1 Solirubrobacteraceae bacterium | reverse complement strand
CAACCACCAGACCGCGATGATCCCGAGGCCGACCGCCGCCATGAACAGCAGCGCGTTCACAGGGGTATCTGCGTGTGCCCTGACGCGGCCGAGCCACGAGGGAAGGAGCCCAGATCGGCCACCATCGAAGAGCATGCGAGCTTGGGAGTTCGTGGCAGCGACCAGGGTGGCGAGCACGGACACGATGCCGGCGACCCAGGCCAAGATCGCCGGTCCGCCGAGGTAGTGGTCGGCCACGCTCAGAAACGGGACCGACGCGCGACCGATCGAGGAGACGTCGTAATGGAAGCCGGTGACGGTGGCGTAGGCGAAAAAGACGAACAGGGCGCCGCCGATCGCGACCGACATGTAGAGCGCTCTCGGAATGGTGCGCCGCGGATCGCGAGACTCCTCGGCGAGCGCTGGGCCGTTCTCCCAGCCGATGAACATGTAGAGCGCGAGCGGGAAGCCGGCGGACAGTCCGCCAAGGCCACCGCTGAGGTGCGCCCAGGAGAATGGGACAGCCGAGAGGTGCGCGCGCTGGTTGACGAGCACAACGACGCAGACGACGAGCATTACCCCCACCTGCGCCAGAACAGCCAAGCCCACCGCTGTGGTTGAAAGCTTGACGCCGCGCGCTGTCAACCAGATCGCGCCTACAGTCAGCACGAGCGTCAATGGCTCCCAAGCAGGGTGCCAAGCGGTGTAGTGGCCGAGCGTCATCGCGAGCATGCCGCCCGACATCGTGAAGACCCCTGCGATCGCGACCGTGTACCCGACGGCGACCAGCAGTGCAGTCACGACCCCCGCCCTGGCGCCGAGCGAGGTCTCGACGTAGGTGATGAAGCTTCCCGCCGACGGCTCCGCCTTGGTGAACTCCGCGACCACAAAAGCGAGCAGGGCCACGGCCACGCCCGCCGCAACAATCGTCAGCGGAGCGGCCACGCCAGCGGTGACCGCGATCACCCCGAAGGCGAAGTAGAAGTCGATTCCTGGGCCGATGTTGGCGACCGTCGACGCCGTCACGTCCGCCGTCCCGAGCTGCCCTGCCCTGAGGCGCCCCGCGCTCTGGCTCACCGCGCCGCCCCGGACCTTTCGCTACTGATCAGCGCCGAAGCGAGTCTCCTTGGCAGCCGCACACGCCGGAGAGTACGGGGCGCGAAGGCCCACGCCTACGCGCCTCACTTGCAGTGATCGCCTGCCCATTAGCCGTCGGCGTCACCCTTAGACAGTGCGTCGTCGACCATGGTGTCGTAGCACTCGCGGTGGTAAGGCTCGCCACGCGCCCCTGAGACTGCCGGATCAGAGGCCAGCGAGGTCGCGCGAGGGAATCCATTGGTCACGAGTATCAAAGGCTCGTAGACGCCGATCACGTCGCCGCATTGAGAGCACCTCAGCACGTGGGCCAGGCTCGGACTCGGCTGCAGCGCGTGCTTTCCGCGGAGTTCAAGCGGGAACGCCTGAGGCGCCAGCCGTCGCCTGCAGCGGCTCGCCATGAGCTTCGACGCCCCTCCTGAGGACGAGCAGTGGGCACGACGCGTGGTGGGCGAGGTACTCGGATGTGCTGCCGAACAGCATCCGTCGCGCCGGACCGTAACCGCGGGAGCCGACTACTAGAAGATCAACCTGCTCGCAGAATTGTGCGAGCGTTTCTGTCTTGATTCCCCGTACAGCGCGTCCTTGGATGTCGGTGAGGCTGTTGAGGCGTGCTTGTGCCTCGCGCACTAGGTCGTTGATCACGTCGGACCAGTCGATCGCCACCATCGCGCTGGAGGCGTAGGTGGGGGTGAGGTTGATGACGTTGAGTGCCGCGATCTTTGAGCTGTGCTCGCGTGCCACTTCGCGGGCTAGGCCGAGCGCTGCGTCAGATTCGGCAGACCCGTCGTACGCGACGCCGATGGTGTCGAGCGAACCGGGATGCTCGGCGTAGCCGCTCGGGGCGACGGCGACTGCGCACGGCGCTCCCTCGAGTGAGGCTCGCATGTCGTCGCCTAGCAGGACGCGACCGGCAGCTCCGCGCGAGCATGAGCCGACGACGAGAAGATCCGCGCCGCGCTCCTCGGCGGCGTGGTGGAGGCCGGCGCCGACGGAACTCGCGCCAACGGCGTCAACTTGCGCGTCCGCGGTGGTCGCGCCTTGTTCCCTGGCTAGCAGCTCGAGGCAGTCCTCACGCACGAATTGCGGAAAGTTGACGCTATCTCGGTAGCTGCGCTCGGCGGTGTAGACGTTCACGAGCGTGAGCTGTCCGTCGGGTGCGACGAGCTTGCTCGCGAGCACTGCCGCGTCATGGCCGTTCGCTTTGCCGTCTACTCCGGCGATCACTTGACTGAACATCGGGTGTCCTCCTTCGTGGCCGTGTCCTTCGCCTGCTCGCAGCCGACGATGCGGCTAGCTTGAGACTCGCAGTGCCGCTGCTGCGCTCCATCCGTAGCCCAGCCTGAACGGGATCCGTGCGGATTACGGAAGTGCGCTGCCCGTTGGCCTGCGGTCGAGCTCTAGGACTTGTCGGCGTGGATTGCAGCCTGGGCGGCTGCGACACGCGCGATTGGCAGGCGGAACGGCGAGCAGGACACGTAGTCGAGGCCGGCCTCTGCAAAGAAGCGGATCGAGTCGGGGTCGCCGCCGTGTTCGCCGCAGACGCCCAGCTCGATCCGGGGGTTGCCTTTGCGCCCGCCCTTGACGGCCGCTCGCACGAGCATCCCTACGCCGTCGATGTCGACCGTTTCGAACGGCGAGCGAGTCACGATCTTCTCGGTGATGTAGCGCGCCAGGATCGTGCTTTCGATGTCGTCACGGGAGAAGCCGAGTGCGGTCTGCGTTAGATCGTTGGTCCCGAAGGAGAAGAACTCGGCGTGCGCTGCGAGCTGCTCGGCCACGGCGCACGCGCGCGGCAATTCGATCATCGTGCCGACCGTATAGTCGGCGCCCTCGCGCATCCCTTCGCGCTCTGCGACTCTGACTACCAGCTCGCGCATCAGCGTCAATTCACGCACGTAGTTGACGAGCGGGATCATCACCTCGGTGCGCGGTGCCCGCCCGCTGCGCTCGCGCACTTCCCGAGCCGCGCGCATGATCGCGGTCACCTGCATCTCGTAAATCTCCGGGTGCAGAACCCCGAGCCTGCAGCCGCGCGTACCCAGCATCGGATTGGTTTCGGCCAGCTCCTCGACGCGCCGGAGCGTGCGCTGGAGCTCGGCGACAGCTTCCGGACGGCGCTCGCGCGCCTCGCGCAGCTCATCCAGCAGATCGATCTTGCCGGGAAGGAACTCGTGTAGCGGAGGGTCCAGCAGGCGAATGGTGACTGGCAGTCCCTCCATCGCCTCGAACAGCCCTTCGAAATCCTCCTGCTGGAGCGGAAGCAGCTGGTCCAGCGCGATCTGCCGGTCGGCGAGGTTGTCGGCCATGATCATCGCCCGCATCTTTGGCTGGCGGTCGGCTGCCATGAACATGTGCTCGGTGCGGCATAGCCCGATCCCTTCGGCACCAAACGAGCGAGCGCGACGGGCGTCCTCGGGGACGTCGGCGTTTGCGCGCACGCCCAGCGTGCGCAGCTGATCGGCCCAGCTGAGCACCGTGTCGAAGTGCTCATCGATCTCCGGGTCGATCAATGCGACGTCGTCGAGGGTGATCTCACCGGTGGTGCCGTTGACCGCGATCTGGTCGCCCTCGTGCAGGACGGTGTCCCCGACCCGCACCGTCGCCGCGTCGAGGTCGATGTCCAGCTCGCTTGCCCCACAGACGCACGGCCGGCCCATGCCGCGCGCCACCAAAGCGGCGTGCGAGGCCTTGCCTCCCTCGCTCGTGAGAACTCCCTTCGCTGCGAAGAAGCCAGCGACATCCTCAGCCTCGGTAAACGGGCGGACCAGTACGACGTCGGCATGATTCTCCGAGGCCTCCACCGCCGCCGCAGCGCTGAAGACGATCGCGCCCTTGGCGGCGCCGGGCGACGCCGCCACGCCATGCGCGAGCACCGTGAACCTGGCCGCCGGGTCGAATGTCGGGTGTAGCAGTGCGTCGAGCGACGACGCGTCGATCGTCGCTATCGCCTGTGCCCTGGTCAGCAGGCCTTCGCCCACAGCGTCGACTGCGAAGCGCACGGCCGCCTGCGCTGGACGCTTCGCGTTGCGCGTCTGCAACATGAACAGGCGCCCCGCCTCGATCGTGAACTCGGTGTCCTGCATGTCGCCGTAGATTCCCTCGAGCTCACGCAAGATCGTGACCAACTGTGCGTAGGCCTCAGGCATGACGTTGCGCAGCTCGGGCAGCTCCTGCGTGTTGCGCACACCTGAGACGACATCCTCGCCCTGGGCGTCGATCAGGAAGTCGCCCGACGGCTCAGGTGCCCCGGTCAGCTCGTCGCGACTGAACGCCACGCCGGAGCACGACAGCGCGCCGCGGTTGCCGAACACCATCTGCTGCACGGTTGCGGCGGTGCCCCAATCGTCGGGGATGTGGTTGATCCGTCGGTAGGCGGCTGCGCGCTCGCCGCGCCAGGAGTCGAACACGGCGAGGATCGCCTGGTGCAGCTGGTCGGCTGGGTTCTGCGGGAAGTCATCACCGGTCTGCTCTGTGAACAGTCGCTTGAACGTCGCCGTCAGTTCGCGCAACTCGTCGACGTCGAAAGCGCTGTCGAGCTCGATACCGCGACGCGTTTTGAGCTCACTGATCTCGGCT
>JBEKBL010000187.1:0-4658 GCA_050015415.1 Solirubrobacteraceae bacterium | reverse complement strand
GTAAAGCACCGACCACGACGTCGGAGGGGTCTTGAACACCTTGGTCGAGTAGAGCAGGACGTTCGGCCCGAACTCATAGGAGATGCCGAAGTGCTTGCCGCCGATCGTGTTGAAGTCGGGCGACTTGAGGAACGGCTCATAGTTCTTCCAGTTCGGCATCAGATTGATGTTGATCGGCTTGACGTCACCGCCGTAGATCAGGCGTAGGTCGGCGTCGCCAGAAGCCGACACCAGGTCGTACTGCCCGCCGCCACCGTCGGCCATCAGCGACACCATCTCGCTTGACGAGCCGGCGTACTTGACGCTCACCTGGCAGCCGGTGGCCTTCTCATAGGGGTCCACCCACTGGGGCTGCGCGTAGCCCTCCCAGGCAATCAGGTTCAGATGCCCCTCTGTCTTGCCGATCGATGCCGGCACCGGGCTGTTCGCCTCCGGCGCAGTGAGGCCGCTGGCGGCGCCGCTTGGCGCGACCCAGAACACACCCAGCACCGTCGCGCAGATCGCCGTCGCGAAAATCCAGGACCCACCCCGTCTTCTCAGCTTTCTCATGACTCCTCTTCCTGTTCGCTTGCAATTGCCGGCTCAGCGCTACTGATCTCGTAGGTCTGAGTGCCCTGCCAGGCGACACTGATCGCCTGCCCCTGCACGAGCGATCCAACGCTCGTCGCCGCCTCGACGTTCTGGCGCACTGCGCTCAGCCGCTCGCCCGATTCGAGCGCTACGACGTAGCGGGTCACCATGCCGAGGTAGATGACGTCGGCGATCGTCCCGCGCTCGACGTGGTCGCCGGCCGCCGCCGACTCACCGGCGGCGAGCACGCGAACTTTCTCGGGGCGGATCGTGAAGCGTCGTCCCTCGCGATCTAGCACGTTGGATGCGCCGATGAAACCGGCGACGAACTCGCTCTCGGGATGCTCGTAGACGTCGAACGGCGCACCGATCTGCTCGATGCGGCCCTGGTTGAAGACCGCCAGGCGGTCGCTCATCGCGAGCGCCTCCTCCTGGTCGTGCGTGACGTAGACGAACGTGATGCCGACCTCGCCCTGGATCCGCTTCAGCTCCAGCTGCATCTCCTGGCGGAGCTTCAGGTCGAGCGCACCGAGCGGCTCGTCGAGCAGCAGCACCTCGGGCTCATTGACGATCGCCCGCGCAAGCGCGACGCGCTGTCGCTGGCCGCCCGAGAGTTGCACCGGCTTGCTGCTACCGCGTCCCGGCAGTCTTACGGTCTCGAGCGCCGCCTCGGCTCGACGGCGACGCTCGGCACGAGCGACGCGGCGGACGCGCAGACCGTACTCGACGTTTTCGAGCACCGTCATGTGCGGGAACAGCGCGTAGTCCTGGAACACGGTGTTGACGTCGCGCAGGTAAGGGGGCGCGCGCGTCACGTCGGTCCCGCCCAGCTCGACGGAGCCGGCATCAGGGCGCTCGAAACCGGCGATGATCCGCAGCAAAGTCGTTTTGCCCGAACCTGACGGGCCGAGCATCGTGAAGAACTCGCCCTCTGCGACGTCGAGGTCGACGCCGTCGACCGCTGCGAGCTGGCCGAAGCGCTTGCGGACACCGCGCAGGCGGACCGCGAGGGCCGGCGCCTCAGCGGCAGGCATCCGCAGCTCCCGCTGGACACTCAGCGCGCCGGCGGCGCGCGCGAGCACCGTCGCGCTGTCGCTCATACACGCGCGAGCGCGAAACGCGTCTGGCCCGAAATCCGCTCCGCGACGGCGCTTCCGGCGCAACCCGTCTCGTCGCTCATGGTTCTGCTCCTCGTCGTGGTCCGCTACCGGTTGCGCTGACATGCAAAACCAGATGTTTACGCCCGGCCGGCGCTAACATACAGGACTAGATGTTTGTGTCAAGCAGGCCCGCGGCGGTGCGGTTTGGCGCCGACTGACAGCACCGGCGAGCGGGGCCTGACGGCGCAGGACGCGACTCTCACGACGGTTCGAGCGCGGACGCTGTTCGCGCCGCTTGACGCCGGCGGACGCGCTGAGACCGTCGCACGGCGACTGACCGACGCGATTTCGCTTGGCCTTCTGCTCGACGGCGAGCGGCTGCCGACGGAGAGCGATCTCGCTGGTCTCCTGGGCGTCTCCACGGTGACACTGCGCGATGCCCTCGCCACGCTCCGCGAACGCGGGCTCGTAGAGACGCGGCGAGGGCGCGGCGGCGGATCGTTCGTTCAGGCACCGCGCGAGCAGGAGCGTGCCCGCCTCGGCCGCCCGCTGCGCGAGCTCTCGCTGCACGAGTTGCGCGACATCGGCGACCACCGCGCCGCGATCGCCGGCGCAGCTGCCCGGCTTGCCGCAGCGCGCTCGACGGCCGCGGACATCGAAACCCTCTCAGACCACCTCGCGCGTCTGCGCGGCGCGAGCACGCTGACCGAGCGCCGGCGCGCCGACGCCCGAATTCACATCGAGATCGCAGCGACCGCTCAATCGCCGCGGCTGACGCAGGAGGAGCTCGACCTGTGGTCGCAGGTCGGCGACTTGGTCTGGCTGCCGGTGGCGGAAGCCGAGGTCGCGGCAATCATCGACGAGCACGGGCTGCTGCTCGACGCGATCGCGGGCTATGACGGCGCGCGGGCGCAGCAGCTCGCCGAGGCGCACGTCTTCGCTGAGACCGAGCGGCTGCTCGCATTCCGCCTCGAGCTCGGTGAGCCATGAGCTCGACGGCGCACGAGCAGCGTGTCCTCGCAGGGGTCACGCGCGAGGTTGATCGGATGTTCGCCTCGATCGCCGAACTGGCGGAAGCCGCGACGGCATTGCTCGCCGTTGGCGCTGTCAGTCGCCCTGAGCTTGCGGCGCTCCACGCGTTGATGGGGCAGATCCTGCGACGCCACGAGGGGTTCGCCGCGGGCGCTGGTGTCGTGCTCGCCCCGGACGTCCTCACGGACGCGCCGCGCTGCATTGAGTGGCTGTGGGCCGACCGCGACGCAGGCCTGCAGCGGCTCGAGGTCGATCTCGAGCCCGAATCGGTTGAGTTCTACGACTACACCGCCGCCGAGTGGTACCGCGGCCCCGAGCTGACGCGCAAACTGTCGATCGCCGGCCCCTACGTCGACTACATCTGCACCCACAAGTACACGTACACGCTGTCGGTTCCCCTGGTCTGCAATGGGCAGTTCGCCGGCATCGCCGGAGCCGACATCCTCGCCGAGCAGGTGGAGCGTGCCGTCGTACCCGCCCTCATGCGGCTCACTGGAGTCGCTGTCCTCACGAGCAGCAACGGCCGGATCATCGCTTCGAACACGGCGCGATTCCGTCCGGGCACCGTACTTGGGCGCCAGGAGGCGATCCGCGATCTGAGGCCGCCCAGCGAGGCCAGCGCCCAGGTCTCGCTGCCCTGGACCCTGCACGAGGGCCCGGCGCCTTCGCTTGGGCGCTGAGCTCAGGCGCCGAGCGCTGTCTCGATCGCCACGGGCTCCTCGCCGATGCTGCGGGCAACCGCCGGGTGCGTGGCCAGGCCGCCGGCGACGTTGACACCGAGGCGGAGACCCGGGTCGGCGGCCACTGCCCCGGCGGCTCCGTGGTCGGCCAGCGCCAGCACGTACGGCAATGTCGCGTTCGCGAGGGCGTGCGTCGCGGTCACCGGCACCGCCCCGGGCATGTTCGTGACGCAGTAGTGCGTGATTCCATCGACCTCGAACGTCGGCTCGTGATGGGTGGTCGGCCGCGACGTCTCGAAGCAGCCGCCCTGGTCGATCGCCACATCGACGAGAACGGTGCCGGGACGCATCATCGCGAGCTGGCTGCGACGGATCACGAACGGAGCGCGGTCACCGACGACGAGCACCGCTCCGATGACGAGGTCGACGCGCGGCAGCATCTCCTCGATCGAGAGCGTCGAGGAGTGGACGGTCGAGCAGCGACCGCCGAGTGCCACCTCGAGCTCGCGCAGACGGTCGATCGAGATGTCGAAGATGAAGACGTCGGCACCGAGACCGATCGCAACGGCGGCCGCGTGCTGGCCGACGTTGCCGCCACCGATGATCATCACGTTCGCCGCGGCGACCCCGGGGACGCCGCCAAGCAGGACGCCGCGGCCCCCGAGCGGCTTCTCGAGCATGAAGGCGCCGGCCTGGGTCGCGAGGCGTCCGGCGATCTCCGACATCGGCGCCAGCAGCGGTAGTCGCCCGTGGCTGTCCTCGACGGTCTCGTAGGCGATGCAGGTCGCCCCCGACGCGCGCAGGGCGCGCGTCAGCTCGGGCGTCGGCGCCAGGTGTAGGTAGGTGAAGAGGATCTGTCCGGCGCGCAGGCGCGCGACCTCGAATTCGAGCGGCTCCTTGACCTTGACGATCATGTCGGCGGCGGCAAAGACCGACTGGGCGTCGGGCGAGATCGTTGCGCCCTGGGCGGCGTACTGGTCGTCGGAGAAACCGCTCGCGATCCCTGCCGCAGTCTCGACGAGGACCTCGTGGCCGTGCTCTGCAAGCTCGCGGACGCCCGCCGGGGTCATCGAGATCCGGTACTCGTCGGCCTTCGTCTCGCGCGGGACCCCTACCTTCACGCGACGCGCTCCTGCACATCGACGGTGATCTCACAGCTGCGCGTCGCCAGCTGCGCGAACATGTCGTCGGGGGCGATGCACTGCTCGGGGAAGCGGGCACCGATCGCTTCGATCTTGCCCTCCGCGAGCAGGCGCACGGCTGCAACGGCGGGGGC
>JBEKBL010000186.1:0-4679 GCA_050015415.1 Solirubrobacteraceae bacterium | reverse complement strand
CAGCCTTTCCGTAGGTCGGCCACAGCCGCAGGAGCTTCACTGAGTTCGTCAACAGTCCGCAAGGAGACAACAACATGAGATCCATGAAAGCTGGCGTCGCGCTACTGGCAGTGACCGGTGCCCTCGGCGGCGGGGGTGTGGCGATTGCCAACGCGGCAACGAGCGGCGGCTCGACTGGGAGCTCGGGCTCGACAAGCGCGACAGCACCCGTCGCCGGCGCGACCGGGAATACTCCGGGGATGCCGGCGGGCAAGTCGTGCCCGAACATGTAGCCACGCTGGACCGCTCGATCGCGGGTGGGTCCCGCAACGGACGCGGGACCCACCTAGGTGCGACCTGACGAGCAGTCCTTGCTCGCGGCTGCTTTTGCGGAGCGATCGCCGGCCCGTCGCCCAGCAGTCGATTCGGTCGTCGTGCCATGCTGGGCGTAGCAGCCACGTCGAGCTACTCCCACGCCCGAGCATCTGTGCGCGGCGCGAGCCGACGACGACACTCGAGAAGGGAGCATTGTGTTCGAGAACACCAAGGCGTTCAGCGGTTTCTCGGTCGACGACATCGCAAGCGCAAAGAAGTTCTACGGCGAGACGCTTGGAGTGCGCGTGTCTGAGCAGAACGGGCTGCTGAGGCTGCACATCGCCGGCGATCGGGACACGCTGATCTACCCGAAGGAGCAGCACAAGCCGGCGACGTTCACGATCCTCAACTTCCCGGTCGACGACATCGAGCTTGCCGTCGAAGAGCTAAGCGCCCGCGGGATCGAGTTCGAACGCTACGAGGGCATGGCGCAGGACGAGAAGGGCATCTCCCGGGGCGGAGGACCGCTAGTCGCCTGGTTCAAGGATCCCGCCGGCAACATCCTCTCGATTCTCCAACAGTCCTAGACAGACCAAGATCCATCTAGCTCGTGCCCGTCGCGCCGGTCGGGACCGGCAGACGTAGATCGTTGTCGAGCGCCTTGCTCGCCGCCTCGTCGGTGATGCTGTTGCGCTTCAGCGTCGGCCCCCAGGTTGTACGCTGCGCGCCCGCCAGTTCGGAGAGTGCGGCGATGTCCTCGATCAGTAGCTGATCCGCGTCGACCAGTCGCGCGACCGCCGCACCCAAGCGGCCCTGGGTGCCCAGGCCCAGGAGGCCGTCGTCGATCGCCGCGAGCGTGCTCACGTAGGGACCGTCAAGCGCCGCAGCCCGAGCCTGGGAGGCCTGACCCGAGATGTGCCGGGCGTCCTTGGCGAGGACCTGGAGGCCGTGCACCCACCTCAAGCCGGCGGCCAATTCGCGCGCCTGGTCGGTACGGAAGCTGGTGCGGAGCACAGCCAGCGGCTCGGCCCGCGCCGGCCCGCTGAGGAATGTCTCGACGCGCGCGAGGAACGGAACACCCTCCTGGAAGAGGAAGGCGTGCCCCGCGTCGGGGTAGAGCAGCAGCGTCGAGCGGTGGATCAGCCCGGCGAGGACGTGGTCGTTGAACGTCGCGTCGAGACGGTCCTCAGCGCCGTCGGCGATCAGCGTTGGCGCCGTGATCCGCGCGGTCTCGCGACCGGCGTCATCCCGACCGGCGAACCAACCCAGCGATGCGCGTCCCTGCGCGGCGATCGTCGCCGCCGGCGCCGTGGCGCTCGCCGGGTAGAGCGACAGCTCGGCCGACATCGCGTCGAACGCGAAGGCCTGGTCGGCGGGGAACAGCGCGGCAGCTGTCGCCTGCGGGTTGCCGCTCGTCAGTGCGTCGATCTGCTTCTGCGGCGGCTTGACGATCCGCCCGGCGCCCGGGAACGTCGCGCACAGCACGAGCCGGCGCACCTGGCCGGGGTGCGTGACCGCGAGAGCCTGCGCGATCATCCCGCCCATCGACCAGCCGAGGACGTCGGGCCGCCCGAGCGCAAGCGCGTCGATCAGCGCGCTCGTCTGGGCCGCCATCGCGTCGATCGTCAACGGAGCCGCCAGCGCCGTGGTGGCGCCGGTCCCGGCATTGTCGAAGATCACGACCCGGTAGTGACGCGCGAGCGTGTCCACGAACAGCGGATCCCATGTCTCCATCGTCCCGGCGTAACCCATGATCATCAGCAGCGGCGGCCCGCTCCCGAGCGTGCGATACGCGACCGCGCCCAGCTTGGTGTGGGCGACGCGAACCGGCGTGCCGACAATCGAGGCCGGCACACTCGGCACCTCGTTCGACGCGCCTGCGCGCGGGCTGGCCGAAAGCCAGCCCGCTGTCACGAGCGCCACGACAAAGGCCCTGCCAAGAACTGTGCCCAGCGGCCGGCGCCGTGGCGAGGCCGAGCTCAAAACGCTCGTGTCCAAGCTCATACCTCGATCACCATCCTCTTTGCGATTCGAAACAGGCGATATGCGAGGGCGAAGTGCAGCGCTGCTGCGAGCACGAGCAGCCATCCCCACTGGCCGCCGTGGCCTGAGCCGTAAAGGACGGCAGTCAGGAAGAGCAGCCAGATACCCACACCTATGCGCACGCGGGCGACCTGCTTCGGGTGCCTGGAGCCGAGCTGGAATAAGCGCTTGATTGATTGAAAGCCGTTCATGGTTCCTCCTTCGACGGTGCCCCTGAACAGGAAGCCTCCGTCGGGGCGTTTAACTTTGCGATGCAAACCTAGCGTACTTTGTCTCGCAAAGTCAAGTGAAATGTACTTCCCTGATAAGTGGGCGCGTCGGTCGCCGTTGGAGGGCTGTTCGGTGCCGGCCCTTGACTTTGTCGCGTAAAGCGTACTAGAGTTTGCGCTGCAAAGGCTACGGAGGAGCGCGAGATGCACGGAACTTCCGACGGCGGCGCGACGGAGACCTACGAGGACGAGGGCGGACTGGATCCCCGTGCAGCGGCGAGGCTGCTGGAGCAGACCAGACGGGGGGCGCAGCGCGAGCTCGACTTCAGATCGCCGTGGCTGTCGCTGCTCGCGGCGGCGGCGGCGTTGGTCGCATTCGGCGCCGTGTGGCTGTCGGTTCGTGGACAGCATCCCTACAAGGGGCCGACCGTCGTGGGGCTGCTAGGCCTGTACGCCGTCGTGCTGCTTCGGATCGCCACGGTGGTGTACGCCCATCGCCGAGCAACCGCCGGCGTCAGTGGGCGCTCCGTGAGCCAGCGCCGCGCGGAGGGCGTGGCCCTGGTGGTGGCTTTGGTCGCCGTGTACGTGCTGATGGGAGCACTGGCAAACAACGGGGCGAGCGACGCGGTCGTCTACGGGGTGTATGTCGGCACAGCGACGCTGATCGTCCTCGGGACTTTCTGGGCCGCCCACTCAGCGCTACGCGAGGACTTGCTGGGACTCGGCCTGTCGATCGCGATCGTGCTCGTCGCCGCCGGCAGCGCGTTCGCAGGACCCCGCGGCGTGTGGTTGAGCGACGGAGTGGGGCTCTGCGTCGTACTTCTCGGATACAGCGCCGCCCAGGCCTGGCTACTCCGCGTTTCGCGATCAGGCGCATGACCGTTGACGCGCTCGACCCCCTGATCCACGTCCCCGCTCGACTGCAGATCATGGCCACGCTCGCCGCACTGCCCGACGGTGACGCACTCTCGTTCACCCGCCTGGGGGACATGATCGGACTGACCCCCGGCAACCTGATCACACACCTGCGAAAGCTCGAGGACGCTGCCTACCTCACGAGCGATAAGACCGGCAACGGGCCCGCGTCACGAACCTCGGTCGCACTGACCAATCAGGGTCGCGCCGCTCTCGACAACTACACCGAAACGCTTCGCAGCCTCCTCAACGGGCTGTAAACACAGAGCCCCGGTCCGGGCCTCGTTCCACCCCCGCTACGCCGGCAGGGCCACGTACTTCGTCGAGAGGTACTCGTTGATCCCCTCGTAGCCGCCTTCGCGCCCGAAGCCTGACTGTTTGACGCCGCCGAACGGTGCGGCGGCGTTCGAGACGATGCCCTGGTTGAGGCCGACCATGCCGGTCTCGAGGCGCTCGCTGACGCGGAGCGCGCGGGCGAGGTCGCGGGTGAAGAGGTAGGCGACGAGGCCGAACTCGGTGTCGTTCGCCGCTGCGAGCGCCTCTTCCTCGCTGTCGAAGGTGACGATCGGCGCGACCGGGCCAAAGATCTCCTCCGAGAGCAGGCGGCTGTCGCTTGCCACGCCGGTCAGCACGGTCGGGCGGTAGAAATAGCCGGGTCCGTCGAGCGGCTCACCACCCGTCAGCGCCGTGGCGCCGCGGCTCACCGCGTCGCCGACCAGTTCGTGGACCTTCGCGCGCTGGGTGGCGTCGATCAGCGGCCCAAGGTCCGTGTCGGGCTCGGTACCGCGGCCGAGCCGCAGCGCCTGCATGCGCTTGGACAGCCGACTCGCGAACTCGTCGGCGAGCGGCGCCGCGACGTGGAAGCGATTCGCCGCCGTGCACGCCTCGCCGACGTTGCGCAGCTTTGCGAGCATTGCACCCTCGACCGCCGCGTCGAGATCGGCGTCCTCGAAAACGAGGAACGGCGCGTTCCCGCCGAGCTCCATCGAGACGCGCAGCACGCGGTCCATCGCTCGCGCCGCGAGGCGGCGGCCGATCTCCGTCGAGCCGGTGAACGAGAGCTTTCGCAGCCGCGGATCGTCGAACAGTGGGTCGGTCACTGCGCCCGCCTTCGACGTCGTGAGGACGTTGAGGACACCGGGCGGCAGCCCGGCCTCGGTCATGATCGCGGCGAAGGCGAGCATCGACAGGGGCGTCTGCTGTGCCGGTTTGACGACC
>JBEKBL010000185.1:0-4685 GCA_050015415.1 Solirubrobacteraceae bacterium | reverse complement strand
ACCGCGGGAGAAGCGCGCGAACCCGCCGCCCCCGCCGCCAAGCCCGCTCAAAGCCGCCCCGCCGAAGCCTCCGCCGGTGCCGCTACCGAGCGTGCCGCTCCCGGTTGTCGATGTCGACGTCGCGATGCTCGTGCTGATCGGGATCGCCAGCTCCTCGCCCGGCGCGACGCCCGCGACGATCTGCGTGCTGGAGGCCCCAACCAGGCCAGTGATCACCGGCGTCACGACCATCTTGCCGTTCTTGTCGACTGTCACCGTCGAGCTGCTGCCGCGCGAGCTGATCGCTGCGCTCTCGACGTTGACGGCGTTGTTGACCTGGCTCGTGATGATCGTCGCGGTTGCGCTCATGCCGGGCTTCAGCTGACTCGAGTTCTGGGTCAGCTTGATCGTGACGCTGTAGCTCACGACGCCGCTGCTGTCGCTCGAAAGCAGCGAGATCGCCGTCACCTTGGCTGCGAACTCCTCGTTTGGCAGTGCGTCGACGCTGATCGTCGCCGGTTGCCCGACCTTGATCGATCCGATGTCCGACTCACTCACCGAGACGACGAGCTGCATCGAGCTGAGGTTGGCGAGCACGATGAAGCCTGAGCCGCTCGAGGACGATGAGGAGCTCGATGAGGCGTTCGACGCGCTCGACACCGCGCTCGCGGAGCCCGAGCCGGACGAGCCGCCCGCGCCCGCGCTGTCAGCTGCAGCGCTGCCTGTACCTGCGGTGACCTCGTCGCCGACCGCACCGGACACCGACGCGATCGTTCCGGCGCTCGGCGCGAAAAGTTTCGTGCCGGCGAGGGCAGACTTGTCGCTCTTGACCGTGAGCTCGGCACTTGACACTGCAGCCTGGGCCGAGGCGATGTTCGCGGCGTCCGTAGCCTGCGTGACCGCCGAGTCGGTCGATGTCGTCGTGCTCTTCGACTTCGCGGCCGCCGGCTTCGTTGTGGTCGACGGGGTCGTCGAGCCGTCGGTGCCGCTCGCCCCGCTGGCCCCGCCTGCACCGCTGGCCCCGCTCGCACCGGTCGCCCCGCTGGTTCCGGTCGGGCCAAGGTAGGCAGCCGCCGATGCTCCGGCTCCTGTCGAGGACCCACCGACCGACGACGAGCCGGCGGGGTTCGCTTCGGTTGCGGCGAGCTTCGCCTGTGCGGCCTGGAGGCTTGCCTCAGCCTCCTGCAGCGAGACCGACGCTGAGCTCGAGTCGATCTCGGCCAGCAGCTGGCCGCCGTGCACATGCTGACCAGGCTGCACGAAGAGCCCCGTGAGGATCCCGCTCGACTTGAAGTTCAGGTCGCTCTCGCTGACCGGCGCGAGGTTGCCGCTGGCCGACTCGCTGGCCTGGACCACACCCCGCGAGACTGTCACGAGCCGGATCTCGGTGGACGACGAAGGGCTCGACGGTCCGACAAGCTCATAGGCCGCCATGATCGCGCCGATGCAGGCAAGCACCAGGACGTAGTTTTGCCAGGGCCGCGGCTTGGTAGGCGGTGAACCAGCCAGCGAGGGCGGCTGCTGGGGGCGCCGGATCAGTTGTCGTTCGCTCGCAGGCACGGGGACCGCGGGTTGCCCCGCGTGAGAAGCCTGGCGGCGGCGAGCTAACGGCACGTAAGAAACGCGTAGGTTGCGGCTAAAGATCGGCGCCGGTTCCGACGCTCGTCCCCCGCCCGTACATTCCGACGTCAGTCAAGATGTGGCAGCGACGCACTGCCAAAGTGTCGCCAACGCCCCCGTAGCTCAGCTGGATAGAGCATCGGACTTCTAATCCGAGGGTCGCAGGTTCAAATCCTGCCGGGGGCACTACTAAAAAACCTGCAAATGAGCACTATTTGAGTTTGCCGCACAGCCTGATATCTTGCCCGTGTTCCCAACCGTGTTCCCCAGCGGCCGGCGCTCCGAGCCGGCGCTGAGGACGGAGGCAGAGCGAGATGGTCGGAGCGGTACGGGCTACAGGACACGTGCAGGTCAAGGGCGACGCGGGCAACCGCCGCTACTTCGCCCTGTGGCGCGACGCCGACGGACGCCACCAGCGCCTGCTCGGCCCGGCACACGTGAAGGACTCCGGCCGGCGCACACCACGCGGCGCGATCATCTGGCGCGCGGGCGACGGCGCGCTGCCGAGCCTCGAGCACCTCACGCCGGCCACCGCCGCCGAGGCGCTCCGCGACCTGCTCGCGGCGGCTCCCAAGCGACCGACGCCCGCGGGCGAACGGGCGACGGGCGCCATCACGTTCGGCGAGGCCTGCGACGAGTGGCTGCGCTACATCGAGCACGAACGCAAGCGCTCACCCTCGACACTCGCCGACTATCGCAGCGCGGTGCGCGCCGCCCTCCTGCCCGGCTTCGGCGCCAAGACGCCGCTCGCACGAATCGACACCGCCGCGATCGACGCCTGGCGTTCGCGGCTACTCGCCAAGGGAGAGCTCTCGCAGCGCTCGATCCAAAAGCAGCTCACGCTCCTCGGCGGCGTCCTACGGCGCGCAAAGCGCCGCGGCTGGATCACCGTCAACCCCGTCGACGACGCCGAGCGAATCAGCGTCAAGCGCTCCGGCGAGTTCAACGTGCTCACGCCGGTCCAGGTCGCGGCTGTCGCCCGCGCCGCCGACAGCCCCCAGGACGGCGCGCTCTTCACCGTCGCTGCATTCACCGGCCTGCGTCTCGGCGAGCTGCTCGCGCTCCGTTGGGCTGACGTCGACTTCGCGAAGCGGCTCGTCCACGTGCGCGGCAGCTACACCCTGCGCCAGCAGGGACCTCCCAAGTCCGGGCACGTCCGCTCGGTGCCGCTGATCGATCAGGCAATGCAGCCACTCGATCGCCTCAGCCGCCGCGAGTACTTCACCTCGCCCAGCGATCTCGTCTTCGCCGGCATCGTCGGCGGCCACCTCGACGGCTCAGCCGTTCGCAAGCGTTTCTACACGGCGCTCGAGCAAGCCGGCCTCGACGCCATGCGCACCAAGCCCGAGCCGATCACCTTCCACGACCTGCGCCACACCTTCGGCACCCTCGCCGTCCAAGCCTTCCCACTCTCAGACGTCAAGGCCTACATGGGCCACGCCGACATCCAGACGACAATGATCTACGTCCACCACGTCCCCCGTCACGACGCCGCCGCAAAGCTCTCGGCAATCGTGGGCGCCGAGACCGGCATCGAGGACGACGTCGAGGTCTCGACGGCCGACGGTCGGAGATAACAACGCGAAGCGTGCCTGACGGCTCGGGTAGGCGTGCCACCCCCAGCGCCGAGCACTACTGCTTTCGTTGCCGATGCGGGCGCTCCGCCGTCGGGCGCCGGCGCTTTCGCTAATCGTCCAATCCAGGAGCGCAGGTAGTTCCTTATTCAAGCTTGCTGGCGGTAACGCAGTAAAACTCTGGGTGTGCTTGACCGGCGTGAGGCGCTTGCGGTGGCGGCTCGTGCGGTCGCCGATTTCTACGATGGGTTAGCGGCGGATTACCATCTCGTCTGGGAGGACCGCTGGGACGAGGCCGTCCAGTGGCAGGGAGGCGCTCTGGACGAGCTGATTCGGTCCCGGCGACCGCAGGCGAACGCGGTTCTTGACTGTTCGTGCGGGATCGGAACCCAGGCGATTGGTCTATCGCTGCACGGGTACCGTGTTCACGGCACCGACATCAGCGAGGCATCGATCGAACGCGCTCGCGTCGAGGCCGCACGGCTGGGCGCGGATGTCTCGTTTGGAGTTGCGGACTTCCGTGATCTTGGTGATGTCAGCGGCGAGTTCGACGTTGTGATCTCCTGCGATAACGCGCTCCCGCACCTACTCGACGATGACGACCTGTTGAAGGCCTTTCGGTCGATGCGCTCGAAGCTGTCGCCGGGCGGGCTGTTGTTGATCAGTACGCGCGACTTCGACCGGGCGCTTGTCGATCGACCGTCCGCTCCAGTGATTCAAGCTGTTGCTGGCCCTCCCCGTCGCTTGATCGTGCGGCTGCACGATTGGGATGCGCCGGACAGTTCGCTCTACACGGTCCGTTTTCTCATTCTCACCGAGACCGCGACAGGCTGGACGCTGGCGGAGCACAGCACGCGTTACCGCGCGGTCCCCTCTGAGGCGCTGGCAGAAGCAGCCCGGCAAGCCGGCTTCAGTCAGCCCAGCTGGATCAGCGCCACAGGCGCGGGATACCACCAGCCCGTGATGCTCGCCGAGCGGCCCGACCACTAGCCCCGGCCGATCGGCTCGCGTCACACCGAAGCGCGGCCCAGCGCGCTTCATCACGGGCGGCAGTAGCAAACGACCAGGCCCCGGGCACCCGCAGCTCGCTCCTCGAAGCCCCAGGCAGCTGGTAGCCGGCCCAAGCAACAGCCGGGCTAATTGCGGGCCTCGGCTCGTCTGATGAACGCTGTCTTCGCCGCGGTATACCCGTCGCGGTCATCGGCCATCCGCTCGGCGAGGTCACGCTTGAGCGCGGCGTATTCGCCGGCCAGTTGCGGATCGTCTCGCAGCGCGTCACGGAAGCGTAGGTGCCGATCCAGCTCCTGCTGGTCGGCCACCAAGTGCAGATGATGTGTTCGGTAGGCCGCCGAGGGACGGCAGAGCCACCGACGATCAGTGAGCGCCGCATTGTAGGCAACGGGGAACTGATAACCCGCCCGCTCAACCAGCGCCGGCACGCAGCCGTCCATGTCTGCCACCATGGCCATGATGTCGATGACCGGCTTCGCTGCCAGACCGGGTACCGCCGTC
>JBEKBL010000184.1:0-4685 GCA_050015415.1 Solirubrobacteraceae bacterium | reverse complement strand
ACGGCTACAACGCGTTCTGGCGTAGCTGCCTACCGCATATGGCGGTGGACTGCGACGGCTTCGAGGTCGAGACGCTGATCACAGCGCGCGTGGCGCGGGCCGGCCTCTCGGTCGTGGAGGTCCCGTCGATCGAGCACGAGCGTCTCCACGGCGTCAGCAACCTCAACGCGGTCTCCGACGGCATACGCGTCGTGCGGACGATCCTGCGCGAGCGCGTCCGCCGCGTCGGTGGCCGCCCGCGCACAGCGAACGCGTGGCAGCCGACGTTCCGCGAGTGCCCGCCGCTCAACGAGGGCAACCACTTCGCCGACCGCCTCGCATCCGAGGAGCTCGGCGGCGCAGGGCTCGCCAGCAACGCCGCCTGAGGGCCGCGCCCAGCTCGCGGTCGCCGCCGGCCTTGCCCTTATGGCTGCTTCATGTTGCCGTCTTAAGGTGGCGCTCGGCTGCCCGCTGTGAGGGTGCCTGGGCGCGATCTTGACGACGACGACACCTAGCGACGCTGTAGTCGCCGGCAGCCGTGCTGGCGATTCGCCGATCGTGGCGTCCGCTCTCAGCAAGCGCTACAAAGAGGTGCTCGCGGTCGACAGCGTCGACATCGACCTCCCCACAGGCGTCGTCGGCGGCTTCGTCGGACCGAACGGCGCCGGCAAGACGACGACGATCCAGCTGCTGCTCGGCTTGGTGCGCCCGACGAGCGGGGTTGCGAAGGTCCTCGGCGAATCGATCGAGCACCCCGAGCGCTACCTGCGCCGCGTCGGCGCGCTGATCGAATCGCCGTCGTTCTATCCCGCTCTGTCGGGGCGTCGCAACCTCGAGGTGCTGACCCGCCTGGGACGCCTTGACAAGTCGCGGATTGACACGGTGCTCGCACAGGTCGAACTGAGCGCGCGCGCAAACGACCGCGTCAAGACGTACTCGCTGGGGATGAAGCAGCGCCTCGGCGTCGCCGCCGCGCTCCTACCCGACCCTGAGCTCGTGATCCTCGACGAGCCGACCAACGGCCTCGACCCGGCTGGCATCCGCGAGATGCGCAGCGTCATGCGCGGTCTCGCCGACCGCGGCATAACGGTGCTGGTCTCGAGCCATCTGCTGCGCGAGATCGAGGCGATCTGCGACCACCTGATGATGATCGACCACGGCCGGATCGTCTTCCAAGGTCCGATCAGCGGCCTGCTCGAGGCGCAGCACACCGGCATCGTCGCGCGGGCCGAGCACGCCACCGACCTCGAGAAGCTGCTCGCTCTGTGCGTCTCCGCCGGCAAGCAGGCGCGGATCGACGGCGACGTCCTGCGCGTCAGCGCCGAAGAGGGCTGGGCCGCGGAGCTCAACCGCCAGGCGTTCGCCGCCGGGATCACGCTGAGCGGCCTCGAGGTGTCGCGCGCGTCGCTCGAGGACGCGTTCTTTGCGATCACCGACCAGGACGACGCCGAGCGCGCGGCAGAGGCCATCGCCTGATGTGGGGCGCGTTCTCGAGCGAGTGGATCAAGCTGCAGCGGCGGAGCCTCCTGCTGTGGGGCTTCGGTGCCGGCCTGCTGTTTCCGGTGCTCGCGACGATCTTCACGATCGAGCGCGCGACGCGCACGCCACAGCTCTTCAGCGGCCACGGCATCCACATCACCTATGCCGTGCTCGAGCAGCCGAACGGACTCGTCCACGGCGTCGTCGACGTCTCGAGCCTGATCGGCATCGTTTCGCTGTGCCTGTTCGCGGCTGCGTTCGCAACCGAGTACAGCCAGGGCACAATGCGCAACCTGCTCGTGCGCGAGCCGCGCCGAATCCACTTCCTGACCGGCAAGTTCCTGGCGCTCGTGCTGTTCATCCTGATCGTCGTGATCGTTGCGGTCGGCGTGTCGGTCGCGCTCGCATTCATCCTTGCCCCCGGAAAGGGGATCTCGACGAGCGCCTGGTCGAGCAGCACCGGGATCGGCGACATGTTCCAGGCGGTCTTCCACGCGTTCCTCGCGGCGGCGATCTACGGCCTTTTCGGCGCCGCGCTTGGCGTGCTGCTGCGCTCGCCGGGCCTTTCGATCGGAATCGCCATTGCCTGGGTCATCCCGATTGAGGCGATCATCGTCGGCGCGATCTGGTCAAACGGCTCGAACTGGCTCCCAGGCCGCCTTCTTGCCGCGCTCGCCCACGGCGGCAACGGCGACTCGACCTACTACCACGCGCTCCTGATGCTCGCGATCTACGCCGGCGCGACCGCCGTCGCGATCCTGGCGCTGTTCCGCCGCCGCGACGCCTGAGGACCGTCTTTGGAGCGTCAGGCAGTCGGCAGCTTCAACTTGGGGCTGCGGGCAAGCACGAAGCGCGTCGCTGCCCCGGCGACCCGCATCGCTCGCTCATTCGGACGACGCTCCTGGTGGTGCATCGCCCGCGCGGCATCCGCCGTTATGTGCATGTGGGCTCCGGCTCGGAGCCCGGGAGCGTTGAGCACCTCGACCTCGACGGTTGAACCGCGCCTTGACACGACGCGATATGCGCTTTCGCTGTTGAGCGAGCGACGGCGCAGTACCCGTCTCCTCCAGCCTATGGTCCAGCCCGCGTTACGCAGATTCACGGCAACCCCTCTCTTTGAGGCCTACCGGGTTAGCTGACGGGCTCGCGCTGAGAAGTCGCGCTACTCGTGTTGGTACTGCCACGAGATTCGCCCCACCAAACACTTGGGTCCCCGGTTCCCCGACCCTTTGACGGTGGGGATTCGGCTCTTGCGGTTGACCTTATCATGACGAGACGTCATAACAACGCGCGCTCGCGCTGCGCACTGCGGTCGTTGCGAGATCATCCGACTGGCCGTCTGTTCGAGTCCCCGGCCGACGACGCCGCACCCTCTGAGGCACGGTTCGCGGGCCGCCGCATCGCCGGTCAAGCGCCGGGTAGAAAACTCCCCAGGGACCTGATCGGACGCTGGTACGTTCAAATGGCGATGAGACCGTCCAAAGCCCGAAAAAGCTGCGCTGCCAGCCCCGGCACGCGCGTACACTCCTGTCATGGGTGACGCCGGTAGCCCGATGGCTGGAGCAGGCGGGACTTTCGCCCGGCGCCGCGCCGCCACGCTGCTGCTGGCGCTCGCCGGCATCGCCGGCTACGCGGCTTTCAAGGCGAGTACAGCCCTCTCCTATGAGCCGTTCGCCGCGAGCGCTGCCGCCGCCGGCACGCACAAGCCTGCGACGCACAAGCCTGCAAGCACCACGCACACGAAACTGCGCAAGTTTCATGTCTCGGCTCCCGGTAGCTACGCGATCATCGTGTCGCTGGGTCCGCTGCAGACCAGCGAGACCGCGGATGTGTACGTCGGCAGCCAGAGTGCGGTGGGCGCGAGCGTCGGGAGCGGCGGATTGAAGTACGAGTTCATGGACAGCGTCAAGCGCCGGTCCTTCAGCGTCCGCGTCGTGAGCCACGGCGCTGCGATCCCGTTCAGCGTCGGCAGCGCGCTGCAGCCGTCATCGTCGGCACCGCCGCCGGCGCTGACCTCAACCGGCGCGACTTCACCGACCGGCCCGGTGACTGGGCCCTACAACAATCTCGTGTGGTCCGATGAGTTCACCGGAGCGGCCGGCGCGCCGCCCAACCCGGCCAACTGGGCCGCCGATTCTGGCGGGGGCTGCGGTCCGGGGACGCTGTCGACGAACACGCCGAACATCGCCAACGCCCAGCTCAACGGCGCCGGGCAACTCGCCATCACGGCGTTCGGACCGACCGCTTCGCCGGCGTACAGCACCGCCCAGCTCGACACCGCCGGCCTTTTCTCGTTCACCTACGGCCGGATCGAAGCTCGAGTCGACGTCGCCGCCGGCCAGGGCATCTGCTCGGCCTTCTGGCTCTACGCCGACGACGGCGAGCAGGTCGGATGGCCGAACGGCGGCGAGATCGACGTCATGGAAGCGATCGGCAACATTCCGACCCAGACCAACGGCTTCCTCCACGGGCCGACCGGCAGCACCGACCCCAACTCCAACTTTCAGCAGTGGAATTCCGACGTGACGTCGGTCACACCGCTCGCCGGCGGCTACCACACCTACGGCCTGATCTGGAAGCCGAATTCGCTGACCTGGACGCTCGACGGCGTACCGTTTGCCACCGCGACCCCGGCGAAGCTCACCACGGGCTCGACCTGGGTGTTCAATGGGCACCCGTTCCACATCCTGCTCGACGAGGCGGTCGGAGGCTGGCCGGGGAACCCCAACGCGGCGACCGTGTTCCCGGCGTCGATGCTCGTCGACTGGGTCCACGTCTATCAGTAAGCCACGAGCGGCCGGACGGAGCCTCCCAGACCCCGTCGAACCGGTGGCAATCAAGTCGCCCCTGCCACGCACCGATGCACCCTTGATGTCGACCAGGATCGTTCCGTCAGCGTCTCGGCGAGCGGCTCGAGCCGTTGGGAGCAGTGACGGCCTCGCCGTGCACACCGCCTCAAACGGATCTCTAGGCTACGAACGCATGGGCAGTTACAGGGCACGGGGCCTGACAAACGGCTTCCTGCCCGAGGAGGCCTTCCTCCATCTGGCTCCGACGGCGACTGGCTACCTGGAGCTCGAAGGCCCGCTGAGAGCCGAGCGTCCGGGTGGCGAGACAGGTGCCTCCGAGTGTCGCGACACGCTGCTCATGGCTCGCCTGCATGCCGAGCCGCTCGCGATCATCCATCTCGATGAGCCGATCGAGCAAACGTCGCCGGCGACGCTTGC
>JBEKBL010000183.1:0-4693 GCA_050015415.1 Solirubrobacteraceae bacterium | reverse complement strand
GTCCTGAGCGGCGAGCCGATCATCGCCTACTGCCGCATCGGCGAGCGCTCGGCTCACACCTGGTTCGTCCTGCACGAGCTGCTCGGTCGCGACGACGTCAAGAACTACGACGGCTCATGGACCGAGTGGGGGAACCTCGTGGGCGTGCCAATCGAAAGATAGGCGCGCGGCGTCTCGAGAAGCAGCGCCGCCGGCGCTGCTTCTCGCACGCGGCGTCTCGCACCGTTTGCTAGAGCAGGCGCATACGGACCAGCAGGTCCTTCACGACGTGGGCCGTGGCCCCCCAAATGGTGTCGCTGCCCGCGCTGAAGGTGGGGGTGTCGACGCTCAGCTCCCCGCGCGTGAGCGTCCGCTCTGCGTAGGTGCCGGCAAGTTCTTCCAGTGACAGCTCGAGGATCTCCTCGACCTCGACCGGAGCCGGGATCCACGCCTCGGGCCGCACGATGTCGCCGACAAACGGGTAGAGGGCGAAGCCAGATGCACGCACAGACACTGGTTGCAACGCGCCGAGCAGCGTGACCGCTTGCCGCGGGAGGCCGATTTCCTCCGTTGCCTCTCGCAGCGCCGCGGCGACGAGGTCTGGATCGCCGGGATCGAGCCGGCCACCAGGGAACGAGATCTGTCCCGCGTGCACGCGAAGATCGTCGCGCCGGCGCGTGAAGACCGCGAGCAGCTGACCATCGCGCTCGTGCAGCGGGACGAGGACCGCGGCCTTGGCCGTTCCCTCAACGTCAATCAGCGTCGACTCAACCGGGTCGAGCAGCGCATCGCGCAGGCTCCTCGCCTGCGCCGCCTTCACGTCCCGAGTGGGTTGAAGAGCAGGCCGGTCAGCAGCTTCGGGAAGAAGTAGGTCGACTTCGGGGGCATGTTCTCGCCGCTCGCTGCGACTTCGCGGACCTGCTCCACGGGCGTCGGACGCAGCAGGAACGCCGCGTCGTACTCGCCCGTATCGACCAGCGCAAGCGCCTGCTCGGCGTCGCGCGCGTAGCCGAAGTCGTTGAGGTGAGAGATGTCGTCGTCGCTGAGGCCAAGCGCACGCTTGAGGAGCAGCTCCTCGAGCACGCCCGTGTCGAGTCGGCGATAGGCCGGTGAGGCCCACTCGAGGGCCGCGTCAGCGATCCCCTGGTCACGCAGCGCCAATCGCTGTGGAGTCTGCGTACGGACGTCGATGTAGCCGAGCTCGAGCGGTCCCGGCCCGGACGCGGGCGCGATTTGTGCGCGTGATACGGGTGTCGCGATGAAGTCGCGCGCGAGCGCCGCGTCGAGCGCGGTCCAGCGCTTCTTGTCGATGCCGCGCACAAGGCGGTGCGTGGGAAACACCGTCAGGCCCGGGTCTTCGAGCGCGACGAGGCACATCAGTACGTACCGGTGCTCGCCCTCGCCGCCGATCTCCTCGGCGTACACGCGGGCCGTCTCGTAGCGATGGTGACCGTCGGCGATCAGCAGCTCGACGCCCGACAGAGTCTGCTGCGCGCGGGCGATCGCCAGCGGCTCACCGATCCGCCAGAGCCGATGCACGGTGGCGTCGTGATCCTTCACCTCGCCCCACGGCTTGCCGCGTGTCGCGGGCGCGAGCGCGCCCCACGCAGCGCCCTGGGGATCGGAGTAGAGCGAGAAGATCGGCGAGAGGTTCGCTTTGGTTGCCCGGGTCAGCCGCAGCCGATCCTCCTTTGGGCCGGGGTGGGTCCGCTCGTGCGGGCGGATCCGCCCGGCGCCATATTCCTCGACACGAACTCGCGCGAAGAACCCTCGCCGGGTGCGACCGTGCCCGTCCGGGCCTGTGTAGTGCTGCTCGTAAGCCCAAAGGGCCGGCTCGCCATCGCGCACGACGACGCCTTCGTCCTGCCAGTCGCTGAAGCGCGCCGCTGCCTGCGCGTAGGGCTCCTCGCCGATCGGCAGGTCGACGTGCACGACGTTGTAAGGCGATAGCGAGGCCAGTTCCGAGCGCGCCTCCGAGTCGATCACGTCATACGGCGGCGAGACGAGATCCCCGAGGCGGCCTGCTTTGGGGATGTTGTAATGCAGCGCTCGGAGCGGCTCGATGTTGGCCATGGAAGGCGCGAGGCTAGCAGCGAGGCCGTTCCGACCGCCCCGAGTCCCTACTCTTGGGGTCCGTCAAACCACGGGGCGTAGCGCAGTCTGGTAGCGCACTCGCTTTGGGAGCGAGAGGTCCCCGGTTCAAATCCGGGCGCCCCGATTCGCCGAAACACCCCGCCCGGCGGGGATTTTTCGTGTTTAGGCGGCCTCTCGCTCGCTGTTCGCTTCGGCTGTGTCGGACACCCGTGTGCCTACGTTGGATAAGCGCAGCGCTAGCCGGGTTTCAACCGGCAACCGCCAGTGGGTGCGTGATAATGCTGCGCATGAGCTCTGCGGTTGCGGGCGCTGGCTCGACGGTGCCGCCGGGCCGTACGCCGAGCTACGGTCGACTGTTCGGTAGCGCCGCGTTCGCGCAGATCGTTGGCGGGATCCTCCTGTTCTACGTCGGCGGGATCACGCTGTCATTGACGCGCGTGGTCGGCATCTCCTCTGGCCAGGGCCTGTTCATCTACGCGCCATGGGTCGTCGACGGGCCGTGGGCGGTTGCGGCGTTGATCGGCTGGGGCGGGCTGGTCGCTATCGTGATCGGCTCGTTGCTGCGCGGTCGCGTGGAGCGGCGCCTGGAAGTCGAGCCGTCACGCACGATGATCGTGGCCTCGGTGGCGATCGGTGGCTACGTGCCTTGGCTGCTCACGTCGAGCGTCCCGGGCCGTGCCGGTCTCAGTCTGTTCCTGATGCCGGCGGTCGTTCGCGTGCTCGTGTTCAACTCGACCGCCCGCCCGCGCCGGCTGCCGGGGCGCTTCGAGTTGTCACGCCGCCAGTTGTTGATCGGCGTGGTCATCGCGGTGTTCGCGCTGGTGCTGCCGTACTCGTTGCTTCACCCGTTCTCGGTCCACGGGTTCGGTACCTCGATCGGCGGAGGCGACGGATCGACGGCTACGGCGACTGTCCGCCCAGGCCAGGAGGCGTGGCTCGCGGCCGGCCTGCAGTCAGGAAACCTGCCGCTCACGGTGACCGGCGTGAGACTCATCCACGGCACCGACCTCGTGATCAGCGACGTGAAATCGAACGGCAGCCCGTGGCCGGCGCCCGACATCTCTGGCGTGCGGATCCACCTCAGAGCTCGCGGGCAGCTGTGGATCACCTACCACGTCAAGCTCGACGCCTGCCCAACCAACCCCTCCGGCGTCACCCGCATCCGCATCGCCTACACGCAACTCGGACTGGCGCTCGCGCAAACCGTCTCCCTCGCCAACAACGACACGCTCCTCACCTGCAACCCGTAGGACGCGCGTGCTTGGCGGTCGTGAGCTGGGGCCGGTCATCTTGCGGCGCCACGTGATCACGGCAGGGGCGAACCCGCGGCGCGTAGACTCGTGGGCGCCGATGGCCGAGGTGGTGTTGATCGCGAAGTTCGTCGCGAAGGAGGGCTGCCTCGTGGAGCTGCTCGATGTGCTCGCCGTGCTCGCCCCCCGGGTTCAGGCCGAGGAGCCAGGATGCCTGCGCTACGCCGTGCACACCGAGGCCGGCGAGGAGACGGGACGGTCGTGATGGTCGAGGCGTTTGCGTCTGACGATGCCTACGCCGAACACATCGCCAGCGCGACGATGGCCGAGTTCGGGCCGGTGCTTGCGGCGCTGGTCGACCGACCGGTCGAGGTGACCGTGCTCGAGCCGATCGCGCTCGGTCAGAACGCGAAGGGGCGCGTCGGCGGCTGAGGCGGTCGCGGCCGGTTCGCCGGCGGACGCAGACGCCCCAAGCCACGCGCAGTCAGTCACGAGGTGGGGCGCGAACCCTGCGGCTCCTTTCGCCCGGCGAAGCGAGCGTCTCGATTAGCGCCGTCCGGTGCCGCAACTCGTCCGGGACGGCGGCGCACACCGCCGTGTTGCACGTGCCTGCTCCACGGCGGGAGCAGAACAGTGGGGCCGCCCTCCGAGCTGATCCTGCGTCCGCGGTCGGTACGTTTTGCGCGTGGACTTACAGCGGTGCATCGTCGAGCGGACGGGCGAGTTCTTACTCTTCGCGGTGACGCCGCCCCGCCTGGCGGCGGGGCCGGAGCAGAGCAGACAGATCGCCGAGGTGACCCTCCAGCGGCTACGGCCCTTGGGCGTCGATGGCCTTGTGCTTTACGACATCGATGACGAGAGCGACCGGAATGCTAAGGAGCGCCCGTTTCCGTTTCTGCCCACGACGGATCCTGCCGAGTACCTTGCTCGCGACCTGACCGGGCTGGACCTGCCCGCGATTGTCTACCGCGCCGTCGGCAAGTACGCAGAGCACGACATGCGCTCGTGGCTTCGCGAACAAGATCCCGCGCGAGTCCTATCTGTCTTCGTCGGCGCCTCCTCCAGCGAGAAGTCGGTCGCCACCTCGCTCGCACGCGCCTACGAGCTGCGGACCGAGGTGCGCCCGGACATGCTGCTCGGCGGGGTCGCGATCCCTGAGAGGCACTCGCGCGGGGGCAGAGAGCACCTGCGTCTGCTCGCCAAACAGACCGAAGGCTGCTCGTTCTTTGTCACTCAGATCGTTTACGACGCCAACGCCGCAAAGGACCTTGTCTCCGACTATCACTACGAGTGCCTCGCCCAGGGCCTGAAGCCGGTGCCGATCGTGTTCACGTTCTCAATCTGCGGCTCGGTGAAGACATTGGACTTCC
>JBEKBL010000182.1:0-4693 GCA_050015415.1 Solirubrobacteraceae bacterium | reverse complement strand
ACACCGACCTCGCCAAACAGCTCGATGCGCAGTCGCTCGGCGCGCGGCTGTGGCGCTTGGACCCCGGGCAGGCTTCAACCAAGCACCGTCATCACAGCCAGGTGGAGCTCTACATCCTGCTCGAGGGCGTCGGACGGATCCGCATCGACGACGAGCTGCTGACGCTCGATCCGCTTGACGCGGTGCTGGTCGAGCCGGACTCGGTCCGTCAGCTGTTCAACGATGGCACGGCGACGCAACTCTGGCTGATCGTCGGCGCGCCGCCCGAGGCCGCGAACACGCTCGAGATGACCGAGGACCGTCTGCGCTTCCACTACCCGGAAGGTCCGAAGGCACTGCCACCCGAGCTCAGATCGGCCGAGGCGGCGTCCTAGTCGCACGACGCTTGACGGCGGCGATCACCGTCATCCGCGTGGCATGCCTCCGGGCGGCCTCAGATCGAGTCCGCGGGGCTAAGCCGAAACGTCGACCATGTCACCAACCATCAGCTGGTCGTAGACCCGCTCGGCGGCCGCGATCGGCAGCTCGACACAGCCGTTGGACTGCGGGAAGCCGTAAGAGGCGCGCGGATAGCCGTGCACCGCATCGCCACCGTTGAAGTAGTTGACCCAAGGGATGCCGGGATCGTCGTAGTGCGTTCCGTCGACGTTCGTCCCGATCATCGTCGTCGAGGTGTAGCGCACGTAGATCGGGAATTCTCCGGTCTGCGTCGTGGCACCGGGAACGCCGGTGTTGGCCGGGCTGGTGATCACGACGCGCCGATTCTCGTGCACCTTCAGTAACTCCGGCTGGGTGTTCTCGGTGACGGTCACCCAGGTGTACGGGCGCGGGTTGTCGTGGTTGAGCGCCTCCTCGCGCACCAGCGTCCGCCAGATTGCGGCGTCCGGCGCCGTGCCGACCGGGACGTCGTGATCCTGCTCCCAGACCGAGAGAGCGCCGGTGGTCGTCGCGTCCATCTTGCCGACCTCGAGCGAAGGCGCGTCTGCGTATTCGCGGTGGAGCCAGCCGTGCGGGAGCGCGTACGCTCGCTCGCTGGCCATCGCGATCGTCAGCGGCACGTCGAGGCCGACACCGGAGAAGCTCTCGATCCAGTAGGGCAGGTAGCCGAGCCGCGCCAGCGCCTCCTGCAGCGCCTTCACGGACGGACACGCGACACTGAAGTGAAGCGTGCGGCTACTCCGCAGAGGGGTCTCGCCGACGGCGGCTGTCGCGGCCGGGATCGTCAGCGTGTAACTCCCGCAGACGGCGAACGAGTAGCTGGGCGTGAACGTCTCGTGCACGCCCCACGTCGTCCAGGAGCCCGCGACGCTCGGCCGCAGCGTCGGCTGCGGATTGCTCGCCAGTGCGCTCGCGTTCAACGTGATCGTCAGATCGTCGGTACCACGGGCTAGCACCGCAGGCGGCATCTCAGTGATCCGGGTCGGCGGCCCGCTCACCACCGGCAGGCCCGTCGCCCCACTCCCACCGCTCGGCCCGCTCGGCCCGGTCGGCCCGCTCGCGCCACTCGCGCCGCTCACGTTCGTCGGTCCACTCGGCCCGGTGGCCCAGGCGGCGCTCGTCGCAGCGCCGGCGCAGGTGATCGCGATCCCCGCGCCGATCAGGATCAGTCGCTTTGGTTGCATGCGCAAGCTCATCATCTTAATCACGGGCCGGTCGTGGGCCCGCCGATCCGGCTCGCAGACGACGGAGCCGATTACGTCAGGACTGGTAGCGGTCGGCTCACCATTGGCCAACCACACGGCGCCCGGATGGCGCCGCCGCTCAGTGCACGCGCTGGCGTTCCGGCCGCCCGACGGAGGCGGCGACGCGACTCACCAGCCGCTGATCTCCGGAATCACCTCCGCACCGAGCATTTCCAGCACTGGCAAGGGCTCGTTGGCGCGGATCGACACATAGGTGGCGGTGAAGCCGAGGTCGTGGAGCCCGCGCAGAGCTTCGAGCAACTCCGCCGGTTTGGTCTCGGCATTGACCGCAGTCGTCGCCGTTTTCTCGATCGAGTCGTAGTCGCGGCGCTCGCGCTCGCAGTGGGCCCGCAGCACGTCGAGCTTGTGCGCCACCTCGGGACTGGGAAACAAGTTGCAGGCATCCGCGTACTTCGCGACCAGCCGCAGCGTCTTTCGCTCGCCGCCGCCTCCGATCATGATCGGAGGATGCGGACGGCTCAGCGGCTGGGGCGAGTTGAGCGTGCGAGCCAGCGTGTAGTGGGAGCCCTCATAGGCCCCCTCATCTGCGGACCACATCTGGAGGCAGATCTGCAGCGTCTGCTCGAGGCGCTCGAAGCGCTCGGCAAGCGGCGGGAACGGTAGGCCGAGCCCGGCCGCCTCCTCCTCGTTCCAGGCCGCACCGATCCCGAGAGCCGCGCGGCCGCCTGATAGGACGTCGAGGGTGCTCACCAGCTTCGCGAGCAGACCAGGCTCGCGGTAGACGACGCCCGTGACGAGCGTCTGAAGCCGCACGCGCTCGGTGTGAGCGGCGAGGAAGCCAAGCGTCGTATAGGCCTCGAGCATCTCGTGCTCTGGCGGGCCGATCACGTGGATCTGCCACACATGGTCCATCACGGTCAGCCGCGAGACCCCGACGCGCTCGGCCGTCCGCGCGAGAGTCACGAGCTGGGGCGCGAGCTCCGCGGCGCCACCGCGCCAGGTGAAGTCAGAGACGTGGTATCCAAGGTCCAACGCTTCGGCCCTCCGCTCGATCGGGGTTGGCAAACACGGCGGCGCGTGCGCGTTCGGCGCCGCTGGGTGAGGTTAAGCCCTACAGCAGCCGGGCACCTACATTTAACTTTCAGCTACCCCACAGTTAGCAGCCTCGAAGCTGCGTGATGTCTACTTACGCCTATGACTCCTTCTGACGGATCTCGCATCAGGCCGATCGCCGCCGTTGTCGTGCTGCTGGCGGCCGGCGTCCTCGGCGGACACTTGATCTGGTCCAGCACCACCGTGAAGACGCGACCAACACGCAGCGCGAGCCTGTTCGGGCCGGCGCAGGGCCGCGGCTTCAGCGGCAGCTGTGCCGGGAACGGGTGCTCGTTCAGCTTCAACGGCGGCTCGTTCGGCAACGGCGCCGGGAACAGCGCTTCGGGATCGAACAGCGGCAACGTCGCGAGCTCGATCACGAACAAGGTGGATCCGGGGATCGTTGACATCAACACGAACCTCGGCTACGACGACGGCGAAGCCGCGGGGACTGGAATGGTGATCACTGCCTCCGGCGAGGTCTTCACCAACAACCATGTCATCGTCGGCGCAACCAAGATCACAGCGACCGACCTCGGCAACGGCAACACGTACACCGCGCGCGTCGTGGGCTACGACCACGGCCATGACATCGCCGTCCTCCAGCTCGAGAACGCGTCCGGCCTGAAAACCGTGTCGCTCGGCAACTCGAGCTCTCTCACCACCGGCCAGAACATCGCGACGATCGGGAACGCGGGCGGGACTGGCGGGACACCTTCTGCCGCGTCCGGCCAGGTCACCGCGCTCAACCAGTCGATAACGGCCGGCGATGAGCTCGACGGCTCCCAGGAGCACCTGAGCGGGCTGATCGAGCTCGACGGGGACCTTCAGCCCGGTGATTCAGGCGGCCCGCTGGTCAACAACGCCGGAGACGTCGTTGGCATGGACACCGCCGCTTCGTCGACCTTCGAGTTCGAGTCGTCATCCGGTAACGGCTTCGCGATTCCGATCAGGGAGGTCGAGAAGATCGCGAACGAGATCCTGAAGGGCACCACAATCGGGACGATCCACATCGGTGCGACACCGTTCCTCGGCGTCAAGATCAACACGACGAGCTCGACGAGTGGCGCCGACGTGGCGGTCGTCATCCCTGGCACGCCTGCGGCGAGCACGTCGCTCGCGCAAGGCGACGTCATCACCGCGCTCGGTGGCACGAGCGTCAGCTCTCCATCGGGTCTCACCGGACTCGTCCTCACCCACCACCCCGGTGACAGCGTCCAGATCACCTGGAAGACGCCGTCCGGAGCCACGCGTACGGGCACGCTCAAGCTCGCGAGCGGCCCACCGCAGTAGCGAAGCCTCCTCCCCAGGACTCGCGAAGCCCCGCCCAGTGCGGGGCTTCTGCGTTCCGGAGTCATGTCGCGGCGAAACCCTGACTCGCCGCCTGTTCTCCAGTTCTTCACAGCCCGGTCACGCGATGGACACCCCGGCAGGCGCCGGCGCATCGCAGACTCGCAATCGCAGCTCTTCCGTGACCGACTGGAGGGAACGACCGCGATGAAACGTGATTCCGTAGTCCGCCTCAGGCGCAGTTTGAGGCGTGCAAGCTCAGCCCGTTCGACCCTGCGGAGCCTGTCGCGTCCACGCCGCGCGCTGGCCGGCGCCGCGCTCGCGGCCGTCGCTTCGGTGGGGCTTGTCGCGGGCCTGTCCGCCGGCGCCTCGTCGGCCGGGACGTTCCGACACAACTGGTTCATCGCTGATCGCGACGGCCTTGGCGTCCAGCCGGGCAAGATCAAGCACGTCTGGTACGTCATCCTCGAGAACAAGGCCTACGACGCGACCTTCACCGGGCTCAACAACAACACCTACCTTTGGAAGACGCTGCCCTCGCAGGGCGCGCTGCTGACGAACTACTACGGCACAGGCCACTCGAGCCTTGACAACTACCTCTCGTTGTTCTCGGGCCAGGCGCCTGTGACCGACGACCAGGATGACTGCCCCGCTTATGACGCGCTGGA
>JBEKBL010000181.1:0-7473 GCA_050015415.1 Solirubrobacteraceae bacterium | reverse complement strand
AGCGTCAACCACTCGCGCGCCTGCTCGGGTGATCTCAGCTCCGGCTCCGTGACGATCTCGACGAGCGGTGTGCCGCCACGGTTGAAGTCCACCACCGACTGCTGCGAACCGTGGATCCTGCCGCTCGCGCCCAGGTGGATCAGTTTCGCGGCGTCCTCCTCAAGGTGCACACGATGCAGGCGGACGCCCGCCAGCTCCCCACCCCGGCACAGCGGCTCGTCGTACTGCGAGATCTGGTAGCCCTTCGGCAGGTCGGGGTAGAAATAGTTCTTGCGGTGAAAAACCGAGTGGTCGGCGAGCTCGCAGCCGAGCGCCAGCCCGATCATCAGCGCAAAATGGATCGCGCGTGCGTTCGCGACCGGAAGCGCGCCGGGCAGAGCGAGGCACACAGGGCATGTCAGCGTGTTCGGCGGCGCGCCAAACGAAAGCTCACAACCACAGAACATCTTTGTCCGCGTCTTCAGCTGGACGTGGATCTCGAGACCGATCACCGGCTCGAAGTGAGGCGTCACGAGCGCACCGCCCGGCCGTCGAAACCAAGTGCCTGCTCGAGCGCGAACGCCACGTCGAGCATCCGGCTCTCGCTGAACGCGGGTCCGGTGAGCTGGAAGCCGACCGGTAGCGGTGTTCCGCCGCCGGGCGGCGAGGCGAGGCCGTTGGGAATCGACATCGCCGGAATGCCGGCGAGCGACGCCGGCACCGCCAGGAAGTCGTTGAGGTACATCGCGTAGGGGTCGGCAAGCTTCGAGCCGAGCTCGAACGCGACGCAAGGCGACGTCGGCATCACGACGAAGTCGAATCGCTCGAACGCCTCAGCGAAGTCGGCAGCGATCTTCGTCCGCACGCGCTGTGCACGGCCGTAGTAAGCGTCGTAGTAGCCACTCGAGAGCACGTAGGTGCCGAGCATCACGCGTCGGCGGACCTCTGCGCCGAAGCCATCGTGGCGCGTGCGCTCGTACATGCTGAGAAGGTCGTCAGCGTCGGCTGCGCGGTAGCCGTAGCGGACTCCGTCGAAGCGGGCCAGGTTCGAAGAGCACTCCGCGGGTGCGAGCACGTAGTAGGCGGCAAGCGCGTGCGGAGCGTGCGGCAGCGCGCACGACTCGACGGTCGCGCCGAGCTGGCGTGCCAGTTCGAGCGTCGCCTGGAAGGCGCCGAGCACACCGGGCTCGATCCCCTCGCCGGTCAGCTCGCTCGGCACGCCGAGACGGATGCCGGCGAGATCCCGGCGGCTCGGAATCGCGATCGGCTCGGGAAAGTCGAGCGAGGTTGCGTCGAGCGGATCGCGCTCGCCAACCATGTGACTCAGCAGCAGGGCGGCGTCGCTGACGTCGCGCGTCAGCGGTCCCGCCTGGTCGAGCGAGGAGGCGAACGCGATCATCCCGTAGCGGGAGGCGGCGCCGTAGGTTGGCTTGAGGCCGACGATCCCGCAAAGCGCCGCAGGTTGACGGATCGAGCCGCCGGTGTCGGTTCCGATCGCCCACGGCGCGAGGCCCGCGGCGACGGCGGCGGCGCTGCCCCCGGAGGATCCGCCCGGCACCCGCGCCCGGTCCCACGGGTTGAGAGACGGCCCGAACGCCGAGTTGTCGGTTGAGGACCCCATCGCGAACTCGTCCTGGTTCGTCTTCCCGAGCAGCGGCGCCCCTGCCTGCGCCAGCCGCTCGACGACCGTCGCCGTGTACGGAGGCCGGTAGCCCTCGAGAATCCGCGATCCCGACTGGCTCGGCACGCCCTCGGTGCAGAACAGGTCCTTGACCGCGAGCGGCACGCCGCCGAGGGCCGGCTGCTCGGGCGCGCTTGGCGCGTGCTCTGCCACCCACGTATAGGCATTGAGCGAATCCGCGGCGGCGCGGCTGCGATACAGATCGAACAGCTGGCCTGGATCGACCTCGCCGCGCCTGATCGCTGCAGCGGCCTGGCTCGCGCTCAGATCGATCAGGCCGCTCATGCCTGGGGGCTCGGCACCGCGAAGCCCTCCTCCGCGACGGCCGGGGCCCCGGCGAGCGCCTGCTCACGCGAGAGCGACGCGCGTGGTTCGTCCTCACGCAGGGCGTTCGCAACCGCGACGACATGGGTCGTCGGCGGCACCCCGTCCAGATCGAGCTGCGCAATCGTCTCGATGTGCTCGAGCACCCCCCCCAGCTCGCCCACCATCCGCTCGACCTCGGCGTCGGTCAGCTCGAGGCGAGCGAGACGCGCGACGTGAAGCACCGTATCGCGGTCGATCATCGCGGGCTCGTGCCGCTTGCCGGGACGCCCCAGAAGGGACGCTCGTCGCGCATCGACAGCCAGCCCGCGACGAGCACGCCGATCGCGCCTGCGAGTGCGAGCCAGAGGCCGTAACAGCGCTCGCTGGCGCCACCCGGCCACACGAGCACACGAACGACGACGGCGAGCACGGCTACGAAGCCGACCGTCGTCGTCCAGACCGCCAGCGCCACAGGCAATGCCGGGGAGCGCTGGAGGATCGTCGCCACGACGAGCGCCAGCGCGAGCAGCGCTGCGACTGCGGCGGGCAGCTCGGCCACGGTCAGCGAGTTCCACGCGTCGTGCTGCACCCCGCCGAACTCGTACCACGGCAGGAACAGCGCGACGGCGAGCAGCATGCCAGCCACTAGCGCGAGCAGTTCAGCCGGTCGCAGGCGGCGAAGATCGATCCTCACCACGCGAACACTAGATCGTCACGACGATCGATCAGACGGATCGTGATCCGCCGGTATTTGAGCGCCCACGGTGCTCAGCGCCGCACGGCTTCGATCCAGTCGTAGCGGCCGCCACACAGCGAGCGCCAATCGGTCGAACGAACAACTCGAAGTCGCTCCGGGCGAGCGCCCACCGGCGTGGTCAGAAAGATCCGGCCCAGGCTCGCTTCACCGACGGCCCCCGGGGCAAGGACCGAGCCGTCCCGCGTGAACGTGAGGCGATGACGACCTGCGTGCAGTCGCACGCGCAGCGGTCCGACCGTGTCAGGGTTGAAGTCGTTGCCATCCAGTTGATCGGCGAGTTCTGCGATCCGTCGCCCGTCGACGCTCACAGCCACGGCCGGCATAACCTCCCCCCGCAGCCACAGATCCCAACGTCCCGTGTGCGGGACGCGGAAGCTGACGCTCACCGAAGCGCTGGCGGTAAGGCTCAGCTGGCGGCGGCGATACGCGCGAGCGGGCGAACCCGCGTTCAGGTCGACGCGAACGGTTTCCGGAGCGAGTGCCGCGACGAGTGTTCCGTGGTGGCGCTCCGCAATGCGCGCGAGGTGTCCGATCCGTTCGCAGGGAACCGCCGTGCTGGCGTACAGGCCCAGATGTGTAAGCGCCGCCGGAGCGTGAGCTCGCCGGCCCCAGACCTGGTAATACGCCCCGCTCCACAGAAGGCGGTAGGCGTATGGTGGGCGACTCGCGACCGGATCGATCCGAGTGATGATCAGCGGGTAGGCCAGGAATTCGCGTGGCGTTATATCGTCGAGATTGACCGGAGCGCTATGAATCGGCGCGACGTTGGCGAGCGCCGGCGGCGGGTAGAGGAAGTCTGGACCCCCGACATCGAGGTCGCGCAGCTCATAGAGGGAGTACTCGTCCCAATCGGTGAAAAGCGTCGGACCACGTCCGGCAAAACGACTGTCGAGCGACGCCAGCTCCGCGTAGCGTGCCGGCGGGGCAAGGTCCGTGACGCGGTACTGCATCACGTCCGATCCGAGCACGCCTGCGGTCAGGACGAACGCGAGACATGCCGCGAGTCGCGCATGGCTCGACTGCACCAGTGCGCCGACGCCGCTCCAGGCGAGTAGCAGCACAATCGGCGAGCTGAGCATCAGCGTCTTGGCGTCGATCCACGTAGTCGCATAGACGAGCAACGCGCCGGCGACGGCGATCAGCGCGACGATCCAGGCGCTCAGAACGTCCTCTCGGCTTCGCCACAGGTGGGTGGCACCAGCCAACGCCGCCGCTGCCGTGACGGCGATCACCGCATAAGTGAGCACGGCGGCGAGTCCGTGAGGAGACGCTGTGTACAGGCCAGTAAGCCAGGTTCCAAAGACCTGAAGAAGTTTCAGTGGCTTTGTCAGGTTGCCAGGGCTGGTTGTCGAAGCAATGCTCTGAGCACCACGAAATGACGCCGCGACAGAGCTCCAGCTCTTCCAGGTTGGCCACGCCGCGATCAGGACGACCGCGATGCCGGCAAAAGCCAGCAGCAACACGCGGCGAACGCTGTTGCGCTTCTTCGAAATCTCGATCGCTGCGACGGCCAACAGGACCACCACGCTCGCAACGATCCAGACCCCGAACCCAACTCCCAGCACCGAGATCCCAGCGGCGGCTGTGAGTGCAAACGGCACGGCACGGCGCGCCGGTCCCGGCAGCCAGCGCTCGTGCATCACGACAAGCGCACCGAGCGTGAGGATCAGCGGCAGCCCAGTGATCTCCTTGATCGAGCCGATCAGCTCGTAGGCGTAGACAAGCGCCGCCACGGTCGCGGTGAGTCCGGCGAGCGCGGCCCAGACGCCATTGAGGCCAGCTTTGCGGGCGAGCAGCCACGCCGGCCCGGCTGCGATCGCGAGCATGAACGCGTTGAAGGGCTGGAACGCCCAGATCGTCGGCACGCCGAGTACGAAGGCGGATCGAGGTGCGCGTAATCCTGGCCGTGGCGGATCAGGTAATCGGCGCCCATCATGTGAAACGCAGAGTCGCTGAGGACGTTGTAGCCGGAGAAGGTCGCCTGCCCGAACGCCAGCACCGGTGCGAGCGCCATGCCGTAGACGATCGCCGGCAGCCATAGCTGCCAGCGGCGCGAACGCGGACGCAGCGCTGCCGCCTTCAGACGGCGCCACTCGAGCAAGATGCCGCTCGCGCCGACCGCGGCGATCACGAACGGCGTCGCCGGAGCGGTGGCCGGCTTGTAGGTCGTCAGCTGCGAGATTGCCACAAGCCCCGCTGCCCCAACCGCCGGCAGTAACACGGCCGGCAAGAAACGGCCACAAAGCCGGTCGACCAGGAGTCCCGTGCCGACGCACAGAAGCTCGAGCAAACCCGCGTAGACGACGGCTGTGAGGATGAACACCTGGGCGGCTCAGTTGTGTTTACGTCCTGGCGGCGCGGCGCTGTGGCCGACGATGACCGCTGACGAGCGCGACACCAGCCCGCCACTCCAGCCCGACCCAGGTCAGCGGACCGCCGAGCCAGCACTGTCCTCGACGGCACAGCCTAGATAAAACGGATCGGGCGCGCGGCCGGCGATGACGCAACCAAGCCGGCCATGCCGACTAACCTTCAGCGGGTGGCTGTAAGCGCGGCGCTGATCTTCGACGCGATACGCACGCCGCGCGGGAGGGGCAAGGCCGACGGGGCATTGCACACGATCAAGCCCATCGACCTCGTCATCGGCTTGCTCGACGCGCTGCTCGAACGCAACGAGCGCCTCGATCCGGCGCGCATCGAGGATCTCGTGCTCGGCGTCGTGACACCGATCGGCGACCAGGGGATGGACATCGCGAAGACGGCTGCGATCAAGGCTGGCCTACCGGATGCGGTGGCCGGCGTACAGGTGAACCGCTTCTGCGCGTCGGGCCTCGAGGCCGTCAACCTGGCGGCGCAGAAGGTCGCCTCGGGCTGGGAGGAGCTGGTGCTGGCCGGCGGCGTCGAGTCGATGTCACGCGTCCCGATCGGCTCTGACGGCGGCGCCTGGGCAGTTGACCCTGAGACGAACTACGCCACCTCGTTCGTGCCGCAGGGAATCAGCGCCGACCTGATCGCGACGCTCGAGGGCTTCAGCCGCGAGGACGTCGACGCATACGCCGCTCGCTCACAACAGCTGGCCGGCGCGGCGCAGGCCGACGGGCGTTTCTCGCGCGGGATCGTTGCGGTGCGCGACCTCAACGGCGAGGTCGTCCTCGACCGCGACGAGCACGTCCGCCCGGCAACCACCGCCGACGGCCTCGCCCAGCTGGGGCCGTCGTTCGCGATGATTGGCGAGGCCGGCGGCTTCGACGCGGTTGCACTTCAGAAGTACCACTGGCTCGAGCGGATCGAGCACGTGCACACTGCGGGAAACTCCTCGGGCATCGTCGACGGCGCAGCGCTCGTCGCGATCGGCAGCGAGCGGGCGGGCCGGGAGCTTGGTCTGGAACCCCGCGCAAGGGTGCTGTCGACAGCGCTGTCGGGCGCCGACGCGACGATCATGCTGACGGGTCCGGCGCCGGCGAGCCGGAAGGCGCTGGCGCGCGCCGGCCTTCAGGTCAACGATCTCGACCTGATCGAGATCAATGAGGCATTCGCCGCCGTGGTACTGCGCTTCGCCCGCGATCTCGATCTCGACCTCGCGAAGGTGAACGTCAACGGCGGCGCGATCGCGATGGGACACCCGCTGGGTGCAACGGGCGCAATGCTCCTCGGCACGCTGCTCGACGAGCTCGAGCGGCGGGGCGGGCGCTATGGCATGGTGACGCTCTGCGCCGGCGGTGGCATGGGCATCGCCACCGTCATCGAGCGCCTGTAGGTGGCAGTGTCCAGCGGCGAATGGATCGGCTGGCAGCAGGACGAGGACGGCGTCGTTTTGCTGACGCTCGACGCGCCGGTCGCCAAGGCAAACCGCTTCAACGCTGACTTCAGCGATGCGCTCGAGCAGATCGTCGAGCGCATCGAGACGGCAGGCGACCGGCTGAGCGGAATCGTGATCGCGTCCACGAAGTCGTCGTTCTGCCTCGACTCCGACCCAAGCGTTGTGCTGCGCGCCGAACGCGCGCGGGCCGGCGCGCTGAGCGCGGTGCTGGCGCGCGACGCGGCTCTCCTGCGTCGGCTCGAGCTGTGTGGACGCCCGGTCGTCGCCGCGATCGCCGGCGACGCCGTGGGCGACGGGCTTGCCCTGGCGCTCGCGGCCCATCGGCGGCTCGCCGTGGCTGAGCCGACCCTCCAGCTCGGCCTGCCCCAGGTGAGGCTCGGCCTGCTCCCGGGCCGCGGTGCGCTGACGCGAGTCGTGCGCCTCCTCGGCATCAGTGAGGCGCTGACCGAGGTGTTACTCGAGGGCAAGCTACTCGGCGTGGAGCGGAGCGCAAAACTCGGCCTGATCGACGAGCTCGTCGACTCACGGGACGCGCTGCTCCCGGCGGCGAAGGCGTGGATCGCTGCCGGGGGCGACCCACGACAGCCGTGGGATCGCGAGGACTACCGCATGCCTGGCGGCGCCCCGTCGAGCGCCCGGCTGGCGCAGTTCCTGCCGGCCTACCCGGCGAATCTGCGCAAGCAGCTGAGGGGCGCCAACTTCCCGGCGCCACGCCAGATCATGGCGGCGACTGTCGAGGGGGCGCAGCTCGACCTCGACGGTGCCGTCACCGTCGAGACGCGCTACCTCGTCGATCTGATGTGCGGCCAGGTCGCAAAGAACATGGTGCAGGCCTTCCACATCGACCTGGCGCAGGCCGCGGGGCGCCGGCGAGCGGTCGGCGCCACACCGTTTCGCCCGCAGCGGGTCGCGGTGCTCGGCGCCGGCATG